>DASQTN010000709.1:0-2539 GCA_035641895.1 Chryseolinea sp.
CGAAGTGTCGTAAATTATCGTTCGTGGTGACAACTCTTGAGAAGTTGGGTCACATGAAAATTTTTTTCCAATGCTCGTTGCGTTCAGTCGGCCAATGGAAGTACTGCCATGGAGCCGGACTGTTGAAGATTGCGTGGTGAAAATTAAACGCCTGAAAAAAGGCAAATAATAACGGATGGGTAAATATGGTAATGGATTTTTTTTCTGTTTCTTTAAACCCCTTTCCCCTTGTATGACTATCCGTCCCCATGTACCAGTAGTCTTTTCTGTATTGTGTCTGCTGCTTTCGTGCAATAGAGCGCCGGAGCTGCAACAAGCTGAGGGAGTCGATGCTGCACACGTCGCCCATGTTTCTTTAGACTCCGTGAACCCTCTGGCACCGGCTTTCATTTTAAAGCGGCCGCCTCTTAAGCCGAGATATCCGCTGGAAAAGAAGAAGCTAAAAGTTTTAACGCTCCATTCAATCAATTCTTTCTTTCTGTATGATGGCGAAGAATATGGTCTTGAGTACGAGTTGCTTCAGTTGTATGCAAAACATGCTGATTTGGCGATTGATATTGTGACGGTAGAAAACTATAAGCAGATGTACGATAGCATGTCGCTCGGGAATTTTGATATGGCCATGGGCACCTTGTTTGTGAATCAAGCGATGGACTCAATTACACCTTTCGGTAATACACTATATCATTCGGATGTTATTCTCGCCACCGTGGACGCGCAAGAGCCAAATCCTTCAAAAAAAATATCGACCCACGTAATTTATCATTCACCTATTCATTTTTGGATGAATGAAAATGACTCGATTCCACAACATTTTATGGATTCGATCAATCATATCGAATCGGGATTAAGTAAGGAAATTGCCCTGGAACGGGTTGCTAAGAACGAATTTCCGAGTCTGGTTGTCGACAAACATGATTTTTTAATCATGCATTCCTACTTTCCACAACTTAAAGAGCATACAATTATTCAGCGTGAACAACCAGTGGCGTTTGCGTTCAATCCACATGCGGAATCACTCAAAGATCATTTCAATGCCTGGCATGCAAAAAAGCGTCAAAGCGTTGATTACCGATATACCATCCAAAAATATGGCGATCATTCTGCCTTCATAAAGGAGAAATTGAAGTATGAAATGCCGGTCATCCGGCAAGGTACTATTTCAAAATATGATGCTTTGATAAAACAGTATGCCACTAAAGAGGAATTCGACTGGAAATTGATTGCTGCTATTATTCACCAGGAATCCCGGTTTAGGCCACAGATTGTATCGCCAGTAGGCGCCTATGGTCTAATGCAGCTTATGCCCTCCGTTGCTAAAACTTATAAAATCAATTTTACTAAGTTGTCATCTCCTGAATTGAACATCGCTACCGGAACAAAATATTTGCGATGGATCTATAAACACTTCGACAAGCCTGAGTTTTCCGAAGAAGATAAAATTAAATTTAGCCTGGCGTCCTACAACGCTGGTATAGGGCACATTCATGACGCCAGGGCTTTGGCAACAAAGTACAAGCTCAATCCAAACGTCTGGAGTGACAATGTGGAGGTAATGCTTTTAAATAAATCGATACACAAGTACTATACCGACCCCGTTGTAAAGCATGGACACTGTCGGGGCTTCGAGACTCGCGTTTATGTTCGCAACATTATGCAGTACTACGAACACTACCTTAATTTCTTACCCATGGCCGATGAAGGAAATGATTGACAGCCTAAACGATCGGTGTACAAATTTCAATTAAGAACCCGTCGGGATCCCTTACATAAGCAACGACTTGTCCCCACGGCTTTGTTTTAGCTTCTTCAACGGCGGTCGCGCCGGCCTCCACTGCGGCGGCGTAAACCTTTTCAACCTCGGCTGTGGTAAAGCCAATCTCAATGCCAAACGGTTTTCCGTTCGGCGAACTTGGAATGAAACCTTTTGATAAATTTTTGTTTGCGAGCGGAAGGGCAGCGAACGAAAGAATAGTGTTGCCTGTATCGAGTTCACCGTATTCCTCTCCCGGAGCAACAAATCGCCGCTGAAATCCAAATGCTGTTTCGTAGAACGCGATTGATTTTATCACGTCAGTAACGTATAAAATGGTGTACGCGAATTGTATCATGACTGAATGATTTTAATAGATATTGATGTAGCTATAATGGCTATATCATGAATAGCCTGCCTTTTACTTTACGACCTTCATCGTTCCCTGCATCGAATAGAAATGGCCAGGGATCGTACATACATAGGTATAGTCCCCTGGCGTTTCCGGCGCGACAAAATAGATGCTTTCACTAGCATGTGGCTGCAGAACATTGGTATGAAATAAGACCTTTGGCGTTTCGGGAATGTAATTTTTCTCCTGACCCTGCAGCCCTAATTTCATGGCGGTTTCACCTACCTGGATGGCAGAACCATGGATGACGATAACAAAGTTGTGAAGCATATCATCATTGTTGTTGAAGATTACCTGCACTTTGCTGCCGGCCTTCACTTGAAATTGTTCCGGATTGAATTTCAACCCTGTCTTTGTTCCAATGGTGATCGTGT
>DASQTN010000710.1:0-6642 GCA_035641895.1 Chryseolinea sp.
AAAGGCCCCGGAATAATTTGAAATATATTCGAAATGATAACGAAGATGGTTCCGAGAATTAAATGCCATTTGTATTTAACGAGATACTTGTTCAGATATTTTAACTCTTTCATTCGGAATTTTGATGACTCTGGATAAAAACGAATTTAAATTTTATTGGTTCGACGCAATTTGAATGATGGCATTAGTAAAGCACAGTAGAAAGGAAGGCATATTAACTTTTAGGTCGAAAGGGTAAAATTTTCAATTTTTGTACAATACTAATAACTTCAAATCTTTCTACCACAAGATTGACTGTCCTAATTGAAGCTCATTACCTTCCGTCCATCGCGTACTTTGCTGCACTCATTGGCGCGGAGTCAATGATGCTGGAACGTCACGAACATTTTGTAAAGCAAACCTACCGGAACCGCTGCCGGATAATCACAGCGAACGGTGAATTAGAGCTTATTGTTCCGATAACCGCAAAACATGGAAAAGTTCCCATTACTGACGTCCGGTTGGACTTCACCCAGAAGTGGCTAAACAACCATTGGCGTACTGTTCAATCAGCGTATGGAAACGCTCCATTCTTCGAGCATTATGCCGACGATTTACACGATACATTGTATAAAAACGTGAGATTTCTGTATGATCTTAATCGTTCATTGCTGTCAATGTGTCTTAACTGGCTTAAGTGGGATATGCCAATAAAGGAGACTGAATATTACACCCAATCGGTCTCAAATCCCCTTTTAGACCTGCGTTCCGCTATAAATCCAAAAAAATTGGATCAATGTTATGAATTTTATTACCCTGTAATGTATAATCAAGTATTTGGCTCTACGTTTGTAGAGAATTTGAGCCTAATCGATTTAATATTTTGTGTAGGACCGGATGCTGGGAAAATTGTTAAAGCCTCGGCTATTCCGAAAATGAACAAATAAAAAGTCGAGTGTGTTTTTTTAGCGATATTAAATCTTGAGGTTGAATACGTTGAACACACAAAAAACTTTACATTTACATTAATCATTTTTTATCAAACTCCATATGGAAGCAAAATTTTCCAATCGAGTCAAGGAAGTTATCTCGCTGAGCAGGGAAGAAGCGTTGCGCCTTGGCCACGATTATATAGGCACTGAACACCTGGTATTAGGCATGGTTCGCGAGGGCGAAGGCGTTGCAGTAGGTGTCCTGAAAAAACTGGGAGTGCCGTTGGACGAACTTCGAAATGAAATAGAAAAAATTTCAAAGGGCACGGCCACACATCAAATAAAAAACCTGGCTAATATTCCACTTACAAAAGCTTCAGAAAAAGTTTTAAAAATAACCTATCTCGAGGCCAAGATTTTTAAAGCACAGCTCATCGGTACAGAACATCTTCTGCTCTCAATACTTCGTGATCAGGATAATCTGGGAACACAAATACTCAATAAGTTTGATGTTAATTACGAGACGGTAAAAGAGATGTTAGAATACCAAAATGAAGGGCCGATGGCTTCTCAGGATACTGATGATCCTGATGACGATTCATCAAAAATATTTGGTGGTGCTGGTGCTGGAAGCCCAGGCAAAGAGAAAAAAGGAACTGAGAAATCGCGAACTCCGGTTCTCGATAATTTTGGTCGAGACCTGACCAGACTGGCTGAAGACAATAGGTTGGATCCGATCGTCGGCCGCGAAAAAGAAATTGAACGTGTAGCCCAAATACTTTCCAGAAGAAAGAAAAATAATCCTATACTCATCGGTGAGCCTGGGGTTGGTAAAACAGCCATTGCTGAGGGCCTTGCGCTGCGGATCATTCAGAAGAAAGTTTCTCGTGTGCTATTCGGGAAACGTGTCGTAACGCTCGATCTCGCTTCACTGGTGGCTGGCACGAAATATCGCGGTCAGTTTGAGGAAAGAATGAAAGCCGTTATGAACGAGCTTGAGAAATCTCCGGATGTTATTCTGTTCATCGATGAGCTTCACACCATTGTGGGTGCTGGCGGCGCATCGGGCTCGCTGGATGCATCTAATATGTTTAAACCTGCCCTTGCCCGGGGCGAAATCCAATGCATTGGAGCAACCACCCTGGATGAATACAGGCAATACATCGAAAAGGATGGCGCCCTTGCGAGAAGGTTTCAGATGGTACTGGTCGATTCGACCACTCCGGAAGAAACGATTCAAATTCTAGACAACATCAAGGAAAAATACGAAGATCACCATCATGTGATTTATACAAAGGAGGCTATTGAGGCCTGCGTTAAACTTTCAGATCGGTATATCAGCGACCGGTATTTACCGGACAAAGCGATTGATGTACTGGACGAAGCTGGGGCGCGAGTGCACATCAATAATATACATGTTCCTGAGGATATCGTGAAGTTCGAAGAAGCGATTGAGGAAGTGAAGAAGGAAAAGAACCGCGTGGTGAAAAGTCAGAAATATGAAGAAGCTGCTCAGCTTCGCGATCGCGAGAAGAAACTCATCGAGCAATTGGACATCGCCAAAGCGAAATGGGAAGAAAAAACCCGCACGGAAAAATATACAGTAACGGAAGACAACGTCGCTGATGTTGTCGGAATGATGACGGGTATTCCAACAAACCGCATTGCGCAGAAGGAGAGCAACAAACTTCTGAATATGGCTGAAGAGCTCAACGGCAAGGTTATTGGCCAGGAAGAAGCTATCAAGAAATTGACTAAGGCGATCCAACGCACGCGTGTCGGATTGAAAGACCCTAAAAAACCAATTGGATCATTTATTTTCCTTGGCCCGACAGGCGTGGGTAAAACCGAACTTGCAAAAGTTCTGGCCACCTATCTTTTCGATAAGGACGATTCATTGGTGCGAATTGATATGAGTGAATACATGGAAAAATTTTCTGTGTCTCGCTTAGTGGGTGCACCTCCAGGCTATGTAGGATATGAAGAAGGCGGCCAGCTGACGGAAAAAGTACGGCGCAAACCTTATTCTGTTGTACTGTTGGATGAAATTGAAAAAGCTCATCCAGACGTCTTTAATATTTTATTGCAAGTTTTAGATGATGGAATTCTGACGGATGGTTTGGGAAGGCGTGTCGATTTTAGAAATACTATTATCATCATGACTTCGAACATCGGTGTTCGCGATTTGAAAGATTTCGGATCGGGAATTGGTTTCGCTTCTGCTGCTAAGCAACAAAGCGATGACGAGAACATGAAGACCACAATTCAAAATGCTTTGAAGAGAGCCTTCAGTCCTGAATTCCTGAACAGATTAGATGATCTGATCGTATTCAATTCTCTGCAGCGCGAGCATATTCATAAAATCATCGACATCACGCTTAAAAAACTTTTCGATCGGATCATTCAGATCGGATACAATGTTGAGCTTAGTGATAAAGCAAAAGATTTTCTTGCCGAAAAAGGATATGACCAGCAATTTGGTGCGCGTCCTTTGAACCGGGCCATTCAAAAATATTTGGAAGACCCCGTAGCAGAAGAAATTCTGAAAGGTGAGATTGAAGAAGGAGGAACAATTTTCGCTGACTATGACGGAAAAGGAGATGTCCTGACGGTGAAAGTTAAAAAGGCAAAGGCCTCCTCGAAAGAGAAAAAGGAATAGCAAATAAAAAAGCGGGATGATATCCCGCTTTTTTTATTTTCAGTCAATTAGATTCTTTGCTTAGTTAAGCACGAGTTGTATTAATTCCTTCTGCACTTTCCAGTCCTTGGCAAGTTTCAACATCGCGGTAGCTTCCATTTCAGTTACGTAGCCCTTTAAATTATTGGCTTGCCAAACCATATTAATCAGTTCAATCCGTTTCTCTTTTTGATAGTCGCCGATAATGTCATTGAGAAATAATCGCGCGCGGTCAAAGGCTGTAATATAGTCCGATGCAACAAAATCCAACGCCCACCTGTACTCATCATGAGCATCCAGCGCGACTGCAGTGTTGTCAAGATCCTTTTTCTCTTGATCGTCTAATCCGTGATAATGGAAAATCACGGATTTTAACAGCATGTAAACTTTTTTCTCTTCCACGGATAGCATTGGGTTCAAAAGTAATAGAAAGGTACTAAAGTTGCGCAATCCTATCAATGACGGTTATCACCGATTCACCCGGTAGAGGTCATGCAAACAGATCGGAGGCGATTTTATCCGCTAATAGGCGGCCAGATTTCGTTAATATGAGCGTTTCATTCGTTAGCGCTGCATATCCCCCTAAAATCAGATTTTGAACATAATCGCCATGAAATTTTAACAAATCGTACTGGTGTTCATTAAGCATTTTTCGCAGGTCCGTTCCCCAGGATGTCCTTAGGGTTGTTAGAAGAAAATCGTTGATCCTTTCTGTGCGGCTCAGGACTTCCATTGTGGCCGGAATCTTGCCCAATTCGAGGGCGCTGGAGTAAAGGTGATTGTTGCTGACGTTGTATTGTCGACTGGTACCGTTATAGGAATGAGCACTGGGTCCTACGCCAAGGTATTTTTCGCCTTTCCAATAGCTGCTGTTGTGTCGTGAGATGTAGCCTGGTCTTGCAAAGTTTGACACTTCATAATGCTCGAATCCATCGCGCTCAAGTTCATCGATCAACAGGAGCATTTCCTGTGCCGACGCATCGTCATCAGGCGGTTTAATCTTTTTTGTGGCTGCCCATTTCCCAAATACCGTTTTTTCTTCAATTGTTAGTGAATAGGCAGAGATGTGACTGGGCGTGAGTCCAAGGGCCTGATCGATATTTCTTTTCCAGGCTTTTAAATCCTGCCCGGGAAGGGCGTACATTAAATCGATGCTTATATTTTCAAAACCGGCGTTACGCGCATCACCAAAACTGGATATGGCTAAAGAGGAGTCGTGTGCTCGGTTCAGAAACCTCAAAATATCATCATCGAAAGATTGAATGCCGATGCTAAGGCGATTGACGCCGATACTTTTCAGGTCAGTAAGTTTCGGGAATGTCAAATCATCTGGATTAGCTTCCAAGGTTATTTCGGAGGACGGGTTTAGGGTAAAATTTTTGGAAATGGTCTCTAAGATATTGTTTAGCTCTCCAATGGAGATCATCGACGGAGTACCACCGCCAAAATATACGGTATTGACTTTTTCACCTTCCAGGTACTCCCGTTGAGTGGTTAGCTCTTGCTCGATATTGCGGATGAGGCGCTCCTGTCCGCTGGTATTTGTGGAAAAATGGAAGTCGCAATAATGGCATGCTTGCTTACAGAATGGAATATGAATATATATGCCTGCCATGTCGACAAAAATAATTGCATTTCGGATATCAACGCAGAACTGATATTTTTGCCGAAACATTCATGAGATTAACAAATTTAAGATTCGTACTGCTTTTATTCCTGGTGACGCCTTTGCTTAATGCCCAGGATCATTCAATCGTAAAAGATTTAAAGTCGGAGTGGCAAGTTTATAAAGGTGAACGCTACGTGCCTTTCGCGACAAATGAATCGGACATTAAAACAATATATTTTTCGTTGGAACCGTCCAAGCTTGGAGACGGTGTTCTTCGGGTTTCAAGCAACGAACCGTTAACCATTTTTATAAACGGGCAACTTTTTACAACCCGAAGTACGCGATTCGATCTTCCCATCGACAGCTTACAAAAAATTTTTCCGGCGCCTGTATTATTGGTGGGAATTCATCAGGAAAAAATCCGTGCAGGTGGATTACAAACGCTAATCTTAGCGCGTTCGCCCGAGCTATCAAAACCTGAGGTAGAAGTACCGATGCGTTTTTCCTCCTTTCGTGATTTCGTAATAGTGGGAATGCTAATCCTCGTAAGTGTCTTGATAGTTGTGGTCCAGCTTAATCCAAAATTGGCTTCGGATTATTTTTCCATTATTAAAATGTTTTTTATGCGCGAAGGCGAAGACAGCCAGATGTATTCGCGGATCACAAGTAGTATTAACATTTTGTTCTGCATGTATTGCAGTTTGATGATAGGATATTATCTGATGATTATTTTCAGATTTATCCCCTCGCATTATGTTGTCGCCTTAGGCTTTCAGGCAGACACCTTTGGGAGTGCCATGTTTTTATGGATAAAATTGAGCGCGATTATACTGGCAATTGTTTTTTTGAAAGTGGTTTTGGTGTATTGTCTCTCAATTATGTTCGGCCTTACAGAGATCGCCGGCATCCATATTTTTAATTGGATAAGACTTTTGCTGGTGGTCTTTGGGATACTGACCATACTTCTGTTTTTGTATTTTATTTTGCACGGACAAAATGAGAATTTCCACATTGTTTTGCTGAAAGTTATTTCTTGGTTGCTGGTCGGTTGGATGTTTCTGATCATTTTAAAACTGAGCAAACGGATGACGCACTCCATGTTTCATTTATTTTCGTACATTTGTGCGACAGAATTAATTCCCTTATTAATTACCATAAAGGTTCTTTACAACTAGCCCGATTCGTTACGCGTAGATATGAGTGAAATTGCAACTGACAGGATGCGAAAAGTAAAGAGTATCCTAGTGACACAAGAAGCCCCCGCTGATGCTAACTCTCCTTATTTGAAACTGGCTGAAAAATTCAATTTAAAAATTGATTTCAGACCATTCATTCAAGTGGAGCCCGTTCCTGTAAAAGAGTTCAGGAAACAGAAAATTGACATCCTCAATCATACTGCAATCATCTTTACCAGTCGTAATGCGGTGGATCATTTTTTTCATATC
>DASQTN010000711.1:0-6111 GCA_035641895.1 Chryseolinea sp.
TGTTCGCACTGTTAAGCATGCTCTATCATGCTAAGCAGATTCCGGAAATCCTCAACTTTATTCCAGAGCCCATTTTAGGAGGCACACTTACCGGGCTTACAATGGGAGGCGTATTGATATCATTGATATTTCAACACTATCAATCCCAGGGTGATCACAAAACGCTAACACTTGTGCTGGTGGTAATTTCAGTTGCCTTGATAATTTTATCAATGCTAACAAGACCATTTTGGGGGCTTGCAAAATTGGGAGCAACGCCCGCCTGGCTGTTCCTTTGTAGTGCGTTCACAATTCTCGCTTTCATCTTCGTTTATTGGGTCACAGAAGTATACAAAAAAGCCAACTGGTTCAACATAATTCGGCCGGCGGGTTCGGATACCCTGCTCTGCTATCTCATTCCGTACTTCGCGTATGCATTCACACAATTTGTCGGCTTTAGTCTTCCAGACATACTTTTGACAGGTGGCATAGGTTTGTTCAAGTCATTTTTATTTGCCATTCTTTGCGCAATGATTACTGGTGGATTGATACGATTGGGTATTCGGCTGAAACTGTAATCCTTATCGATGAACATGAAACTATTTTTGCTTGCTTGCATTTACGCGTTGACGATTGCTCGAGTTGAAGCTCAGAACAACACATTTAAGGTGGTCGGCTATTATTCTTTAAACGCTGCCATGTCTGATGTAGATAAATCTACATTAAAACGACTCACGCACGTTAATTTATGGTTTCTAAATCCGGACTCTCTTGGAAATTTCACACGAGATCTTTCAGGGCTTTCGCGTTTTGTTGAGGCCGCACATGAGAGAAATATAAAAGTGCTGTTTTCAATCGGAGGGGGAAGTAAACAACCGCAGTACGGTTACCTTCTCAATGACGATCACCGTGCAAATCTGATACAAAAATTTGTTGGTGAAGTTCTGAAGTACAATCTCGACGGTATTGATGTTGATCTGGAAGGAAGCGACGTCGATTTATACTATGAAAAATTTGTGGTTGAACTGGCAGCGGAACTTCATAAACATAATAAACTAATAACTGCAGCCGTAGCCATTTACTACAAAGATCAATTCACCGACCTTGCACTTGCCCAATACGATTTTGTAAATGTCATGAGCTATGATCGTACGGGTCCGTGGCGGCCTGAAAAACCGGGTCCTCATGCTGCCTACGAGCATGCAGTTGAAGACCTCGAATATTTTGGGGTCGTTCGAAAAATACCAAAGGATAGAATGACGCTCGGTGTTCCATTTTATGGATATGGGTACGGCCCTGAGCTCACGTCAAAGGCGATCAGTATGAATTATAGTAAAATCGTCGAAACTTTTAAGGGATCCGAAACGGTTGATCAATGGACAATGCCAGATGGTATGATTCTATATTATAACGGTATTCCTACCATTGAGCGTAAAACTACACTTGCAATGGATAAGGCGTCAGGCGTAATGATTTGGCAGGTATTGGGTGATGCACGGGGAAAAAAATCACTGCTTAAAAGCATTGGTAGGAAGGCCAAGAGCAAAATTTCAAAGCCAGGTAATTATGCGACAAAATAACGGCGACGGCAGAGCAAAATAATCATCACAGCAGGCCCTCAGGTATTTTCTTATTGATAGTTAAATCTTATGGCGATTTGACAGAATTTTGAGATCATTATTTTGTGTTCTCTGTTACTGCAATTAGAAATTCATGAATACACATTCCAATAAATCACCATCTAAAAATTACCACGGTTTATGGTTTATTATTTTTTTTTGGAATTCTATTTCAAGGATTTAAAGCGTTGTTACAACATTATCTACAAACCGACCGATTGTCATTTGGATATTTCTTTTTGCTCGGAATTCCGAGCGCGCTGATCTCAATTGTAATCGAACGTTTTACTTATCATAGAAGTCGAACTTTTAGGATTCTTATCATCATAATTCTATTAGCGATCGTGCTAATTATGAACCTGGTATAAGATCGATCCCCAATCTTTAAATTTGTAGATTCACGAGAAAAGCAATTATTTAAAACTGATCCCAAAACGATGCCGGAAACCATCAACGAAAGAAAAGTATTTTCCCTGATCGAAGTTACGACGAGCATTCAGAAAACAATCTCTGAACGTTATAAGAGTGTATTCTGGGTAAAAGCTGAAATGAATAAGTTAAATTATTATTCGCATTCAGGACATTGTTATCCGGAGTTGGTTGAAAAAACGGACGGAAAAGTGATTGCACAGATGAAGGCGAACTTGTGGAAAACTGACTTCGATCGAATTAATCATAATTTTTTGCGAGTATTAAAGGAGCCTTTAAAAGACGGAATTAACATGCTATTTTGTGCCTCTGTAATTTTTGATCCTTCCCACGGTTTGAGTCTTCGGATACTTGACATCGATCCGAGTTTTTCCCTCGGTGAGCTTGAAAGAGAAAAGCAGGATACGCTAGAAAGGCTAAGAAAGGAAGGATTATTCAATTTAAACAAAGTTTTAAAATTGCCAGTGCTGCCACAACGAATCGCTATTATATCGGTGGAGACGAGTAAAGGTTATTCAGATTTTTTGAATGTCATTGAAAATAACCCATGGGGTTATAAATTCTTCAGACTATTATTCCCGTCCTTACTTCAAGGTGAAAAATCTGTTCCGTCAATTATCAACCAGCTCAAGCGTATTAAAAAAATACAAAAACATTTCGATGTGGTTGCCATCATAAGGGGTGGTGGTGGAGATGTTGGATTGTCGTCCTATAATAACTATGCACTGGCAAAGGAGATTGCTCTTTTTCCGATTCCCGTCCTGACTGGAATTGGCCATTCCACTAATGAAACAGTCGCGGAAATGGTCTCTCATCGAAATGCAATAACACCAACCGAATTGGCGGATTTTTTAATTCAAAGGTTTCATGATTTTTCAATGCCACTAAGAAGAAATGAAGAAATTATTGTTGACCGTGCTCGACGACTTCTTAACGACGAGAAACTTCGATTCAAAAATTTCATGAAGTATTTTCGTTCTGTCACGAATGGTAAATTGTTAAGGAGCCGAATTGAGATCAAAGGTCTGTCCGATTCTGTATTACGGCAATCTAAGTTTCTGATCAAACGCAATGGACAATTGTTAAATTCGAGTGTAAGCGATATTAAAAAAACGGCCATTGTTTTTTTAGAGGAAGGAAATACGCAACTGCAAAATACAATAGAAAAAACGCACTCAGTGCCTGCTAATTATTTGAAAACGAAAATGGACGAAGTACAACGTCTGGAAAAAAATGTCCAGATACTAGATCCTATCAATATACTGAAGCGGGGGTTTTCCATTACCTTGTCCAACGGAAAGGCATTAAAAAGTCATACCGACGTTAAGCCAGGTGATACGATCACAAGCGTGTTAGCGAACGGACGTCTTGAAAGCAATGTTAGAACTTCTGATAAATCCCAGCCCTATGAATGATACCAGCAATTATGCAGAAGCGTACGAAGAACTTCAACGCATCGTTTCTGAGATTGAGAACGGAGAAATCTCAGTCGATGAGCTGTCAGAGAAGGTCAAACGCGCCACCGAACTCATTCGCATTTGCAAGCTCAAACTCAGTACGACAGAGGAGGATGTTAATAAAATATTAAAGGATCTTGAAAGTTCTGGGGTGGATTGAAATTTCGTTAAAGGAACATAGTTTTCTGTGAAATTCTGGATGTTTAATCCCATTTTTCCAATTCCCATGAAGGCAGTTACCATTAAAATCGTCTAATGTAATCTTGCAGCCTCAATAGGGGAAAAACAGAAACGGACGCTTAGAGTAGGGGTTATTTGCAGACTTTTGCAAAAAGCCTGTCGATGTCGTTTTCTGTGAAGTTGTTTTTATTATCGGTTATTCTTGCCGTTGTCACCACGCCTCTTATCGGGATGCAGGATCCCAACGTTGCCTGGTATGAAGCATTTTTTGAGACCAAAAAAGGTAATTCTGCCGAAGAGCTATTAAAGCTTAAAACTTCAAATTTAAACCGGGCGATCAAAGGAAAGGACGCGGAACAACAAGCTCGCATGTTAAAGGAACTGGCCCTTATTCACCTTACCCGCACCAATGATTATGAGGTCGCGATGGATTTTCTGATTCGCTGTCTCGCCATTGAAGATTCACTTGATTTGAAAGAGCAAAGGATTTTCACGTACCTGGCAATGGCGCAGGTTTTTGAAGAGGTGGGGAATTTTAATAAAAGTCAACAACTGCTGGAACAAGCGCTTACATTTAATGCGGGTTTAAATAATCCATTTGTCGAGGTACTGATCCTTAATCAGCTCGGAGAAATTAAAGCTTCCGAGGGAAAAATGTTGGAGGCATTTAAAGATTATGAGCAGGTGCTTCAGAAGAAAGATATCGTCGAGAACCCTAAGGCGGAGGCGCAGGCATTATTTAACATCGCCCATATTTATGGTACGCAAAAGATCTACAACCGGGCGCTGCAAACGCATCGCCGTGCACTCGCCATACGCCGATCGTTAAAAGACAAAGCCAAGGAAGCTGTTTCATTGAATGAGATCGGAGAGCTGTACCGGCGGATGAAAAACGATGGGAGGGCACTGGCCAATCATAGATTAGCATTGAAAATTCGTCAAGGCCTGAATGATGAAAAGGGAATGGCGGAGACATTCAACAATATCGGATTTCTATATTACCAGCAAAGGAAATTCAACGAAGCAATTGCAAATTTAAATTCCGGAATGCAGGCTGCACTAAAATCCCAAAGCCTGGGTCAGCAGCAGAAAAGCTACGATTATCTTAGCCTGTGTTATAAGGAACTAGGTGAATTTGATGAGGCTCTAAAAAACAGAGAAAGATTTGTTGTGGTGAGTGATTTTATTCAAAATCAGACGAATGATCAGCGTCTGCTTGAATCGCAAAGCCGGTATGTTATTGATACAAAAGAATCGCAAATTGAAGTTCTTGAAAAGGAGAGGGAAAAACGTGAGCGTCAACTGACAGCGCAAAAAAATCTAAGGAACTTACTTATTAGCCTGCTCGGCTTTGGTCTTGTGATCGTCGCATTGATATTTCATCTGTACAAAGTAAAGCAGCGTGCCAACAATAAATTACAGGAGATAAATGAAAAGGTAAATCATCAAAACGCGCAGCTTCAGGCTTTGAATGCCACGAAAGATAAATTCTTTTCTATCATTGGCCATGATCTGAAAGGGCCGCTGAACTCCCTTACCTCTTTTTCTGGTCTATTGATTAATCACACCGATCGACTTACCAAGGAGGAAATTCAAATGCTTGCGAAAGATTTTGACAAGTCGCTGAAAAACCTCCTAGCATTGCTTAATAATTTGTTGGAATGGTCCAGGTCGCAAACGGGGAATATTGAATTTAAACCAGAAAGTTTTGATCTAAGTGCGTTGATAAAGGAAAATAAAGGTCTGCTTTGTACTCAGGCGCAGAACAAAAAAATTAGTATCCTCGACGATTCAAATACTTCGGTTCGCGTAACGGCGCATCGGCAATCTCTCAGCACCGTCGTTCGGAATTTGATTTCTAATTCTATAAAGTTTACGCCTGAAGGCGGCTCAATAAAACTTTCGACTAAGCAGAAAAAAGATCATGTTGTCGTTTCAATAGCGGATACCGGTGTGGGTATGAGTCCGGATGTAATCGACAAACTTTTCAGGATTGACTCGAAACATACTACAAAAGGAACGGCGGATGAAAAAGGCACCGGACTTGGGTTGATACTATGTAAAGACTTTGTTGAAAAGAACGGGGGGACACTTTGGGTAGAGAGTAAAGAAGGCAAAGGCTCGGTATTTTATTTTACGGTGCCATCGGAGAATTGATTACTGATTATCCAAACGCTAGGACTATTTGCACCCGTTGAATACGAAATCAATTATCCGCTCGTTTATTCAGGCATGAAAGCTGTCTTAATTATCTTGATTAGTCTAGCCGGCTTTAGCTGTACCTCCGTTTTTCGTCCCTATCCCTGCGGACCGGTCTTGGATAAGGAGGGTATACAAATATTCAAAAGACAAAATGAATTTTTAGGCTTGACCCCAGGCGTCGTATTCGCAGATGTAGGAGCGTCCAGCGGATATTATGATGCTGCCATGGCTGTCTTTCTCGACAG
>DASQTN010000712.1:0-5755 GCA_035641895.1 Chryseolinea sp.
GCATTCCGTTGTCAGCCTCGAGTTGTCTGGGATATAATTGTAAAACACCATTCATAAATAAATCCTTGTTGTCGGGCGCAAGATCATCCACATGAAATGCTGCTATGGCATAGCCCGCGTCAACAACCACTTCTGCCGGCCAGAAATCACTTTTTGTGATCCGTGTCGGGTCCATATTGTCTTTGCTTCGATTGTTGATCAAAACAAAAGCAGGAACTGGCTTGGTGACGTTGTTCGGAACAAACAGGACGAGGTTTATTTTCACCGACTTCCTTTGATTGAAAACCTCTATCAGAACTTCTTTCAAATGAGCCTTTCCCTCCATACTCGTCTTGTTCTCGTTGACGATCGAATATCTAATGCTATCATATGACTTCGGCATTTGACCATAAATATTATCCTCGAATAGCGTCAGGATTTCATCTCGTCTGGATTGCTCCCACTCTTTCTTGTTACGAACTAATTTGCCGGTCGTTGTTTTCAAAACATCCGGCAGCACAAATTTCGGAAGTTTTGTCTCGTCGTAATTAGGCTGAAACTCCTGTGCTTGCAGGAATGAATAGCAGGTTAAAAAAACGAACGTAATGGTCAACTCTTTCATGTCAGTCTTTTAAAGCAAACATCTTTCTAAATATAAATAAACACGGCTAACGTGGCAATTCAACATCCAATAACCCATTCCTGCACCAAGAGATTCCTCGACTTCCTTATTTGCATACAAACCTATTTTATCAATTGACTAAGTTCTTCCCTTAAGGGCTAAAGCGAAATTACTTCGATTCAAACTGAATGCTTGATAAACACATAGGCCGACGATCACAATGAGACAATATCCAACCGGATACAGCGGATCAACCCAGGATAATCTGGTCGCATATGCAAATGTTTTGAGCAGCTCGGTCAGGAATATGTAAGTCATAGGTCCAAAGAAAATAATAGCTGTTAACATTTGCCGGAGTAATCCAAGCGCCAGTAGACGAGTTATCCCTGCCGGTCCGGCCCCAAACAGTTGATGCACTGCAATCTCTCTCAACTTGTCACGAACGACACTTATGGTGAGTCCATAGATCGCACAACCCGCCAATAGCGCAGAGATCAGGCTTAGAATGCCCGACAACGTATTCAACTGTTCCTGATATCTTAGCCATGATTCAAAATGTGAATTGAGAAAATACACATTGCCATATGAGCGCTTTTCAGCCATTCGTTCCTCGATCCACTTTATTGTGCTGCGGATATCTACTTCGAGCACGCGAACGCATACCCAGTTATAGTTACTGTTCTGCGCAAGTGTGATCTTGACCGGCTGCTCCGGCTTATTAAAGGAATTGCCGAAATCCTGGACTACACCAACAACATTTCCATCAATGACGGGCATCTTCTTAAGTGCCATCTGGTTGACGACTGTAGCCGATGCGTCGTCGCTCGGTACAAACCATCTTCCATCGCGCATAAGGAGATGAAAGAAGTCTTTAAAGTTCGGATCTACCTGCAGCACGAAAAGATCAGATCCGACCTCTTTGCTTTGTAAATGACCGGGAAGTTGTGAGATGGCCATCGCATCGAGGATCTTCGGGTTTTTCTCGGGCCATCCAACTTCCATTCTATAGATAGCGCTATCGGGGATATTTTGAGGGCAAGCGACATAAACGATCTGGTCGTTATTTTGTCCCGTCTCTTTTTGTAACGAATAATTGATCTGACGTCTGACCACGATGGACGAAACAATAAGGAATATGCTAACGCCAAATTGCACGGTACTAATTATCCGTTTAAATCTCGGGAATGCGATCGTGTCAGTACTTAAAAGACGCATTGGTGTAGCACGAATAAATCGAACTACCGCAAAGACCGGAGCGATCGCCACAAGGCAAACCATCATCACTATACAACCCAACAAAATTGGGTTAGCATTTGTAAGAAGATTTACGATGTTGATACCTAATCTCGCGCTCACATAATGACTGCTAGCAACAGTAATCATCACACCGAAAAGCAACGATATACTTGTGAGAGTTAAAGATTCATAGACAAACTGCAGTAGTAATTGACGTTGTGTTATGCCCGCAAGCTTTTTTACAGCGATTTCCCTTGATCGGTATGGCAATGTCATTGTCGACAAGTTAACAAAGCTACAGAGTGCCAGGACGAAGATGAGAGATACAATACAAATGAGGATTGACATACTGTACATGTCACCGTGTCGGGCCTCTTCGTGAAGAACCCGAGGTCCAAAGTAAATATCTTTAACCGGCTGAAGTAGGCATTCTGTAGAATCATTCGTCATTCCGGTCCATGATGAACATCTTATGGTAGGTGAGAACCGTGCGTATACACTGGACTGATCGGGATCAAAGTTCAGCAAAGTAATATTTGACGAGTCATAGCGGATAAAGAAGTCAAAGCTTTCATGGCTATTAGACGGAAAGTCATTGAAGACTGTCGTTACCGCAACGGTGAGGGTATCTCCAAATGTTATTAGTCGAATTGCCTTGCCTACAGCAGACTTATCCCCGAAATATTGTGACGCCTTACTCTTCGACATCATAGCAACGGCGCCACTTGTTTTCATAAAGCTCTCGATGTTTCCATGAACGACTTCGAATGAAAAGATTTTGTCGATAGTCGTATCTGCTGCGTAAATGCGTTGGTTATAAAATGATTGTCCCGACGCCATAAGGCTCACATCCTTCAGAGACTTAACGCGAGAAATAATAGCGCAGTCACTGAGTTTCTTGCCGATGCCTTGCAAGACGTCCAAGGGTATCGAGCTTGATAATCTATTGCCAGCGTAATCCATCTCCGTGTTTCGGAAAAGTATTCGAAATAGCCGGTCCGGATCTTTGTAATGCGTGTCATATCCATACTCGTGGATCGAAAATAAAACCACAAGAATGCTGGTGGCAAAAGCCACTGCAAGTGTGAAAACCTTGAGTACATATACATCGCTGCTGCGCGAAAGGATTCGTACGAATAGTCGTGAATGAAGACGCATCATCTCAGGCGGATGGAATTGTTATTTGACAGCGACGATCCTTTTATCATTACCTCACTAGTGCAATTTTGTGCCAGCTGAAAAACGTTGATTTCGCAAAGATTTTGATCGTCGACAAACTGATTACGAACACAGACGTGCGAAATTGGACATGATGTTGAAAATACAATTCGACATCATCCGACTACCTTTGCGCTATTAGCAACGCATTGCGACCTTAGTTTTCGTAATTTGGTTTGATCATAAGACTGGTAGTATTTGAAAAATCGAGAAGACTCGTATATATAAAGGCTAGCAGCAAAGCTTAGTGAAGAATAGACCCTATAGAAATTTGTTTTATGAATGCCGTCGCCATGCTAATTTTGATAGTTCTGAGCACCTCTATTTGTGAAGAACTCCTGGGACAAAGCACTGAATTTTCTGATAATCCTAAGGAGGTGAATTTTCACACAGAGGACATAGCTAACTTTTGGAAAGTTTTTGATGAGTCTTATCCAAAATTTGACGCCACAGCTTTTCAAGCTAAATATTTGGATGTAGGGAGTAAAGGACTAAAGAGATTTTTAGCAAATAGAATTGAGAGTGGTGAACACCTTGTCCAAATAGTAAATAATAATTTGCATTACTATATGGCAATCAGAGAAAGTTCGTTAGCTATCGGAAAAAAAAGGGAAAAATTTTATGAATGCTTTAGTAATCTAAAGAAGATTTACCCACAGGCAGTATTTCCAGATGTCTATTTCGTCATCGGAGCCAAGAACTCCGGTGGAACAGCGTTTAGCGGTGGGTTGATCATAGGAGCGGAAATGTTTGGCGAAAAGAGCAAAGACTTCAAACCAATCATTGATATTAATTATGTTGATGAAGTTGTAGCACATGAATTAATCCATTTTCAACAACAGTATGCTGAGAGTAATTCTCTTTTGGCGCAATGTATAAAGGAAGGCGCAGCTGATTTTATATGTGAGCTAATTGCTGGAGGCCATAGCAATGGTGAAATACATAACTATGGAGACGTTCATTCTAAAGAATTATGGAATGAATTTCTTGCCCGAATAAATGATAGCGATTGGATTAATTGGTTGTATCAATCAACGGACAAATCAAGACCGAAGGATTTGGGCTACTGGATTGGATATAAAATAACAAAGTCATACTATATGAAAACACAAAATAAAATGGATGCGGTGAAAGACATTCTCAATATTCAGGACTTTAATCAATTCCTCATAGACAGCGAATATAAAGGAGGCTAACTGAGATGGTCCCCAACTAAAGAAAATGCATCTACCGTCAGCCTGTCCCGCATCAATTACCGGCTGACAAGCACCTGAGCCAACGTTGAAAGCAATTCGCAGAGTTTCCTTGACGAAACATTTTCCGGTTGAGTAGATGAGCCGTCAAATCTATTAACTTGCTGCACACCTATGAAGAATAATATCACTTTAGATCTGAATCATTCCAACACAAGTCAGGTTGAAAACTTTTTAAACATTGTTGATGAACGGCTCGAACAAATTCCATTTGATGCTCAAAAATGGCGCCGTACAGAGGATATTGTTGCCGGGTTTAAGTTTAAGGGAATGGATCATTCCATAACCATCACAGTTATCTTTGCAACGTCATACTTTCATGCAAATGAGATCGCCACAATAAATTCACTTGATAAAATTCCTAACACGAATTGGACAGTCAATGGTAACGTCTTGTACGTGGTTGAATGTATAGACGAACATGCATTACGTGAAATGCTAAGTCTCTTTGCGGGCAGAGAATAATAAGGCTCGAAAGATTTTTGCTGGTAAAGAAAATTCTGATCCATGCCTTGAAGTTTTCTAATAGCGGACACTACTTTTTTAAAGAAGCGTACGCATTATGTCCTGAACCTAAGCACCGTTGCTTTTCTTTAAAATCACGTGCGTTGCACCCTTGCCGTACATTGTTTGCGTTTCAGTGAATCCCAGCCTGGGCAAATCAAGCCGATAGTTATCGGACCCAACAAATAGATGTTCTCCGGATCCAAGGAATATGGGTATGAAAGCAAGATGCATTTCATCAATATAACCTCCTTGTAAAAATTGACGAATAGTTGACGTGCCACCACCAATGCGTATGTCTTTTCCGTTAGCCGCCTTCTTGGCTTTGTCCAACGCAGATTCAATACCGTCTGTTACAAAGTGAAATGCCGTTCCCCCTTTCATGGTTACCGACTCTCTTGCATGACGTGTCAAAACAAATACGGGAACATGAAAGGGCGGGTTCTCGCCCCACCAGCCTTTCCATTCATTATCTTGCCATGGTCCGCGAATTGGTCCGAACATATTTCGTCCCATGATCCACGCACCGATGTTTTCAGATGACTTTTCAACAAATTCATTATCCGTATGTTCTGTTCCTTCAACTTTGCCAGACATCTTTTTAAACATCCACTCGTGAAGTTCCTCACCTCTCTTACCTAGCGGGTTCTCTTTAGTTTGATCAGGTCCAGCTGCATAACCATCCAGGGAAACTGAAAATGGTGTTACCTTGACTTTAGTCATCGTGATCCTTATTTAAGAGTGTTCAGTTACACTGCCTATAAAGGCAGGTATTTATTGAGTATCGTTCCATTTTTGTACGAGAAGGAACTATTGAGTTCTAAAACTTTTTGGTCCTTAAAAATGGAAAGGCCGCGTCCAATCGCAACCGGCCTCCTGAAAATATAATATTCGTCAACGAGATTTTGGCTGATCAGCGAACTTACAAAAGTAGCTCCGCCAT
>DASQTN010000713.1:0-5534 GCA_035641895.1 Chryseolinea sp.
TCTTGCAACATTCCGGTTATCATCGCCCGCCTGATTAACGCACCCTAATATCACATCCTCTACTTGTTCTGGCGGAACTACGGAATTTCTATTAAGTAATTCTTTAATTACCATCGCTGCCAGGTCATCTGCTCGAACCACCGATAACGTTCCACCAAAACTCCCAATAGGTGTTCGTATTCCGTCAACTATATATGCATCCATGGTAGATCAGCCTTGATTTTTAAAACGTTCAACATTCAGCCTCATATTATCAGTATTGACTTTAACCTTCTTGCTGATCGCTATCGCATGTCCCAATGACGTAGCTGTATTAATCAGCATTTGAGGAACACAGCTCCACTCTAAAATCCATGCTGTTGCATCTCGCTCATTTGTATGTATTAAGCATAAAAGCATCTGAGATTGCAAACCCGCGTTCAATTTTGCCAGAGCCACCAGAGCTTCGCTTAAAATGGGATTGTTTTTATGGGGCATTGCACTACTTTTCCCTCCGCCTTCCGCATTTTCTGTCACTTCATTGATTTCAGATTGTGCCAACACCAAAATATCTGCTCCCATTTTACCCAATATACTTGAGATAATGGCTAACCAATTTGTTAACTCGCAAAGGCTATCGCGTTGGGCATGCCATGAACTGCCGCTGGATAATTTCAACGCTGAGGCTAATGCATCCGACAAGGTCTCGCCCTTTTCGTGATACGCGGCTCGATTGCCTGCTGCGCCGCCAAGTTGGATTTTCAAAGCGCCTTTCGAAATTGTTGTTAACCGCTTTTCGTGCCGTTTCAAAGGTTCTAACCACGCGTCAATTTTGTCACCAAAACTAATTGGTACAGCAAGTTGTCCCCGTGTCCGTGCCATGCAGGGGGTGTCGCCATATTTTTCGCGAAGTTGTGATAGATTGTCCTCGAGGGTCGTCAGTCTCTCATTGATGACGCCTAGCGCTTCGCGTAGCATCAGCACCATGGCAGTATCCATGGCATCTTGGGACGTTGCTCCGAAATGCAAATATGTTTTCGACTCCGTTGATAATTTTTCTTTAACAAGTTCCAATAATGGAAGAATAGGAACGCCGTTTAGCAATGTACCTTGACGCAACTCTTCTGGGGAAATTGTTAATTCAGCAAGCACCCTCCCGATCTCTTCGCTTGCTTTTTTCGGAATTATATCCAGATAGGATTGTTCCTTCGCCAGCGCGATTTCAAATTCCAAAACTCTCCGAATAAATTTTTCGTCGGAAGTTATTTTCTCCATTTCGTGATCGGAGAGATATTGAGAAAAAATTGCTGACTTAGGATTCATAGCTAATTAGAACTCGAAAAATACGGTTTCCCTTTCACCCTGCATATAGATGTCAAAACGATATTCTGCTCTATGACTTTGCTCAACTTTTTTGGCGATCAAAGTTCCACGTCTTTCAGTCGGCACAGCATTCAAAATTGGGTCTTTTTGATTTGCATTCTCTTCATCAGCAAAATACAATCTTGTAAGCGCATGAGTAAGTAGACCTCTCATTAGGACTATTACATTGATATGCGGTGCGTGTCCGTCAATTTTGCCAGGCTTAATCGTTTCAAACTCAAAACTATTTTCAGGAGTTGTACCGGTTCCAACTCTTCCAAAACCAAAGAATGATGGATTTGAATAGCTTCCGGCATTATCGCATTGCCAGATTTCTATTACCGCGTCTGGGATAGCATTTCCAGCACCATCAAAAACCCGCCCGCTGATGTGAATACGGTCACCTTGAATTTCCTTGTTCTTGATCAAATTACCATTTGCAATTTGTGTGTAACCGTACCCATACTGTTCGGCGGTTATGCCATAGGCGAAGAAAGGTCCAACAGTTTGTGAGGGTGTAATATCTATCATATTATCTCGGTTGCGAATGAATTTTTTTTGTTATTCAAATGGCGTTTTGTTCTTTCCCGCCAGCACAATATTAAATTCATACCCTAAAGCGAAATTCTCCTCCGTGAGTTCAAAGTTGAATTCAGAAACTAGCAAATGCCTGTATGGTTGAGGTACACTATTTAGTATGGGATCATGAGTGAGCAGGGGGTCTCCGGGAAAATACATCTGCGTGACGAGTCTGGATGTGATATGATTGCCAAACAAGGAAAGGTGAATGTGATTAGGTCGCCATGCATTAGGATGATTCCCCCATGGATAGGCGCCTGGTTTAATGGTGTAAAATTTATAGTTGCCCTTTTCATCCGTCAGGCATCGTCCACCACCGAAAAAATTCGGGTCCAATGGCGCCTCGTGCTGATCGACCTTATGGACATAACGGCCAGCGGCATTTGCCTGCCATATTTCGATGAGGGTATTTTTAACAGGACGCCCTGATTCATCGGTAACCTTACCGGCCACAACAATGCGCTCACCAATAGGATCACCGTTGACAATCCCGTTCTTAGTCAGGTCGTGGTCGAATTTGCCAATTATTTCCTGTCCAAATACTGGCGCAGTAAGCAGTCGAAGGGAATGATGGATTGGCACTAGTGGTTTAGTAGGTCCTCTTAAAATTGTGGATTTATAAGAGGGAAAGATATAGGGTGGATGCACTTTCTTCACCGGGCTTTCCATAGTATTATTCATGTGCGTTACTAATTTCTTTTTTAATCTTTGCTTTCGCTTAGGACCTTTTTCGCAATTTTAAATGCACCGTTGGCTGCGGGAATTCCTGCATACACCGCCGTATGCATCAAAACTTCCTTTATATCGTCCGCCGTTGCGCCGGTATTTTTTGTAGCCCGAATATGCATGGCCAGTTCCTCCTCGTGTCTGAGTGCTGTCAGGATGCCGATCGTTAACAAACTTCTTTCTCTCTTTGTCAGGCCAGGCCTTGACCAGATGGAAGCCCAGGCATTTGTAGTAATATAATCCTGAAAATCTTTATCAAAATCCGTTTTAGCACCTTCAGCGTTGTCGACGTGCTTGTCACCTAAGACGCTTCTGCGGGTTTGCATTCCTTTCTTAAATAGTTCATCAGACATAAATGTTCATTTTATCTTGTTGAAATTATTTTGTCACAAAGTTGACGATTAATCTGACCAGGGCGGCTGGATTATCCACACAAGGGATATGTCCTGAGCCGTCGATTATTTCGAATCTCGAGCCTTCTATCAAGTCAGAAAGATTTTTTACCTCTTCTGGAGAAGTTGATTTGTCCTCTGAACCAACAACGCAAAGCGTTGGAATTTTTATTTGTTTCGCAATTTCCGTTAAATCTCCATCGCGAATTGCCATACAAGTGTGGATGTAGCCTGAAGCGGGTGTACGCTCCAGCATATTTTTATAACCGGCGACTTTTTCAGGCTGTTGTTCGCGAAAGGATTTGGAAAACCATCGTTGCATAACTCCTTCGGAAAGTGAAGCAAGTCCGTTCGATTTTACGGCTGCTATACGGTCATTCCAAATCTGAGCGTTGCCGATCTTATGCCGCGTATCACACAAAATCAATTTCGAAAATTTCGAAGGTGCACGGACTGCAAGAACTTGAGCCACCATGCCACCGACAGATAGTCCGACCGGGATACATTTTTGTATTGCAAGATGTTGAAGCAATGCTTCTGCGTCGTCGGCAAAATCGTTAACACTTTTCGTGCCTTCAACAACATCGCTTAGACCATGGCCCCGGCCATCAAATAGCAAGATATTACCATGTTCCTTTACAGATTCGACTACTTCGTTCCAGATTCTGAAATCCGTTCCCAGCGAATTGATAAATAGGAATGTTGTATCCGTGGCTTTGTTGCCCGCCGTGAAGCTATAGTGCAGGTGATGTCCGTGAATATTGACAAACTTCATATTTATTTTTTGATTGAGACACACTACTTCCTAATTATAGTGGCTCCAATCTTATTTTTTTGAGTTGGGGTGATAATATATGAAATATTGTTATCGCTATTATGTAAGACAATCCGCAGCCAATAAAAATTAAATTATATCCTGCTTGTAGATTATTTTCAGCTTTAAAGGCGCTGAGTCCAAGGCCCACCAAATAAGCAGTCAGCATGCCTCCCAGCGCGCCACCTAAACCACCAATGCCAGTTACTGAACTTACAACATTTTTTGGAAATTGATCCGCTACGGTGGTTAACAAAACACCTTTCCAAATCGTCTGCGCCGCAGCAGCAACGGCAATGATCATTACACTGAGCCACACATTCCCACTGAAGCGGATGAGTATCACGGGCAAAGCAAGTGCAACACAAATCAGCATTGTTCGTTTCCTGCTTTGATTCACCGTCATTCCGATTTTGATAAAATAGGAAGACAGCCATCCACCGGCGACAGAAAGGATTGCGGTCACAGAATAAACCAGCGTCATCGGCAAAATTAGTTCACCTTGCTGCATTCCGTTGGCGGTTAAAAAAGATGGCAGCCAAAACAAATAGAACCACCATACAGGGTCGGTTAGAAATGTAGCCATAAAAAATCCCCAGGTTGCTTTCTCTTTTAACAATATGCTGAGAGAGGTTTTGTTGTTTTCACCATCGTCTTGTTCGACCTCTTTTATGTATTCAAGTTCCGCACGATTGATATATTTATTTCGCTCTGGCTTCTCGTAGAAGAGGAGCCATGCTATTACCCAAATCAATCCCAAAGAACCGGTCACGATGAAACTTACCTGCCAATTATAACTTTCAGCAAGCCAGAGCACAATTCCCGGTGCGAGTATCGGACCGATGGTGGTACCGCTTATCATGATTCCGCTCGCAAGAGATCTTTCTTTAACAGGGAACCATTCTGCGATAGATTTTACGGCAGCGGGAAAATTTCCTCCTTCAAAAAATCCAAGGGCGCCTCTTGCTATATTAAATCCCGAAACGGTTCTTACGCTGGCGTGTGCCATAGCCGCAATGCTCCACGAAAAGACCGCTATCGCAAAACCAATCTTGGCACCGACCTTGTCAACAAATCTTCCCGATAGGAAATAACCTAACGCATACATCATTTGAAACCAAAAGACAATGTTCGCATAATCTTGTTCCGTCCAGTGGAATTCACTTTCCAGCGTTGGCTTTAACAAACCAATGATCTGCCGATCGATGTAGTTTATAACCGTAGCCAGAAAAAGCAACGTTAACACTGCATATCGATAGTTATGTTTCACCTCTTACTTATTAGACTGTTTCAAGACCCACATAATTCTCAGCTAACGTTGTTGCATATGCTTTTGATATCCTGATGTAATCAAACTTTGATTTTTGAAGGTGATATTCAAAGGAACCTTGCGACGCCTGCTTGTGAAATAAGTTCGTCATGAAGTTGCTAAAGTCCTGGGCTCGCCATATTCTGCGTAGCGCATTCGTGGTGTAGGCATTTAGAAGTATTTCGTTGTTATCCTTATAAAATTTCGCACAAGCTTCTGCTAGCCATTTCACGTCTGCTACGGCCAAGTTCAATCCCTTTCCGCCGGTCGGTGGAACAATGTGAGCAGCATCACCGGCGAGGAAGAGTCGGCCGCATTGCAGGTTGTCAATCATAAAGCTTCGCATCGGCGTAATTGTTTTTTCAAATATCGG
>DASQTN010000714.1:0-7275 GCA_035641895.1 Chryseolinea sp.
GGCGCTATTATGTCCTTCGCAGCAGCGACGATAAAGACAGGTACTGATATATCTTTGAAGTTTGCGTTAGTGGGGAAAGCCTGTCCTATAGCGGGCGACATCACAAAAACGCTTTTAATTCTTTTATCAAATAACGAAGGTGCCTTTTTATAGGATTCCTTCACCTCAGGCTTTCCGAAGAAAGAGATGAGTCCAGGCATTTCCGGAATTTCTGCCTCTTTTTTTCCAACTTCGGTGTTCAAATAATTTTTCAATGCATCAAAATCCATTTTTGCTCCTGCCAACGTGATGGCTGTATATCCGCCAAGTGAAAAACCAGCGGCACCAACCCGGGCGGCGTCCACATGGGCTGAGATCTCATCGTTATCAATTAACTGGGTCAGCACAAAACTAATATCCTGAGGACGCTCCCAGAATTTTACGAACTCGATGGGAATGGGGTTGTCAAACGTGTTTCCAAAATGATCTACCGCCGCGACCATGAATCCTTTCGAAGCTAATCCGGCACATAACCATTCAACGGTAAGTCGTCCTCCACCCGTACCGTGCGAGAATACTATCAAAGGAAACGTGCCTTGTGAAATAGAAGCGTTTCTTTTCGTTGGGATTCTAACAAACGGGGACATATCCTCTCCAGAAGGCCTCTCGGGTGTCGGATACCAGATCTCAGTAATTAGCTTGCGATTGCGCGTTTTGTCTTCATACGAGAGTGTGCGCTGACCTACGTCGAACGACGCTGTTTTTGTTTGTGCGGGTGCTTTTTCTATCGCAAACATGAAAATGAAAATCCCGAGAATAAATTGTGTTCGCTTCATACTTGTTGCTTTTCTACAAAGGAACGCTCTTCACAAGTCGAATGCTTGTACATTTTAGACATGCTTGCTTTGAAGGAGGAAATTCGCAATTATGGGGTTCTCCGACGTAAATTGAGAAGGCGTCTTCCCTGTAAATGCCTTGAAATCACGAATAAAATGCGGCTGATCGTAATAGCCTCCATTCATTCCTACCCCTGTTAGGGACAGCCGTTTGGCATTCATTTCTTTTAATGTTCTGTAAAATCGAACGACTCGGGTAAAGTTTTTGGGATTGTATCCGGTGTATCTCGAAAATAAGCGTTCCAGTTTTTTATAATGAATTCCGGTCTTTTCGGTGACTGCATTGAGCGTTAGATATTCTGATTCCTTTACCCACGAAATTAATTGTAATGCCCGTTGTGTATCCGACACGTTGTAAATCCGTTGAGTTAAAAAATTCTGGATTATATTAACGCTTAAGGCAGCGGAATCAATTTCATAAAGTCGTTGCGTTAAGTCATTAATCTCGGTTCCGAATATTTGATCAGCCTGTATTACGTCGTTGATCACGTCGTTCGTCGGGATGGAACAAAAAGATGCCAAACCTCCATGACGAAAGCGCGCACCAATTGCATTAACGATGCAGTTTTGTTCAACGAAGAAAGGCCGGTTTCTGGGACCAAGTAAATATGCACCGTCAAATGAACGGGCGGTACAAGGTTCTTTCGAATCAATCCACTGAACAGGATTACCGAGATTGAAAATTATTTCTACACGCCCCCCTGGAATTATGAGCTCACGCTTTTTAAAAGAGCTACCGTGCGACTTTAGTATCCAAAAACACTCGATAAAAGGAGAAAGCTGATTTGAAGGCGGAAGTTCTAAATACTGAATCATAGTTGGTTCAACATCCTTAAGAACGGCGATCGAACCATTTAAGTTAATTAATAACCGGGTACATTTTGCGAATTCCTGTCATCCAAACCTTATCTGACTCTGGATGTGAATCTTTCAACGTCATCACAAAAAGCATTACATTGCCTTGATGAAGCGGATTGTTTTTTTAATGTGGGTGATCGGTACCATATTCCAGGTTTCCGCCCAGCATAAAAGCGCAACGTATGGAGAGAATGGCGATAATGTTGTGACCATTGACGACAATATCGTTGAGCGAAACTTTATGCCTTATGAGCTATTGTATTTCAGAGACACAACAAATACGGTTTCCTTCACGCAAATTTCTTCGAAAGAATTTGCCAGTCAGTTCCGGCGGCACCCGGACTATCAAAATAAAGATTTTAAAACAAACGCGTCATATTGGATTCGATTGGCAATCCGTCATGATCAGTCAACAAAAAAAGTGTGGCTGCTGGAATTTTATGATCAGACAATAGATCACCTGCAAGCTTTCATTCCACAGGAGGAGGGAACTTACAAGAAGGTTGCCATGGGTGACAGCAGGCTTTTTCCCGACCGAATCATCCCACATAAGAATTTCGAAATCCCGCTGGTTATCAAGTCGGATACTTTGATGTATTATTATTTCAATGTCCGTTCTCATGAATTCGCGGATATACGAATTGCGCTCCGATCTGTGGATCGCTTCATTCATTATGCACTCAATGAATATTTTTTATTCGGCACTTTTTATGGGATGATCCTGATTATCAGCTTGTATAACTTTCTTGTTTTTTTAGCAATACGCGAAATCAAGAATGTCTATTACATCATGTACATATTGAGTGTCGCCGCCTATGCCATGAGTTATGATGGTATAGGCTTTCAATATTTGTGGCCAAGTCACCCGGAATGGAACAATTATGCGACAGGTTTTACACTGTATTCGGTGATTGTGTGGGGTTTGATATTTACCCGACGTTTCTTACGGACGCACTCAACAGCGCCGAGTCTGGACAGGCTGTTAAAATGGACGATCATTGTAAGGTCGGTTGTTTTTGTAGTTGAGTTTTTGTTTTTCCCGGAGCTGCTTACCGTCCGGACCATCGAGATTATACCGTTGAGCCTTATTTTCTACACCGCTATCAGGGTTTGGGACGGCGGCTACCGACCGGCGCGTTTCTTTGTGATAGCGTATGGAATTTTATTTGCCGGATTTTTTATCCGGTCATTGGTGTATTTCGATGTCCTCCCTTTCACTACACCCCTTCACTATAGCCTCCACATCAGCTTCGTACTGGAAATGTTGTTTCTGACATTTGCGATGGGAGATCGAATCAGGATTCTTAAGGATATGCGCGACCGGGCATTGCGCCGTATCATTCACCAGCATGAAACGAACATGCAGTTAAAAGACAAGGTGAACAGGGAACTGGAGCAAAAAGTGCAAGATCGGACGGTAGAATTGAACGATAAGAATCGTCAATTAGAAGACATCAATCAGAAGCTCGAACGCCAGGCAGACGAAATCAATCGAATCAATTCCATGTTGGATTTTGACAACTGGAAATTAAAGAGCAGTATAAAAGAGGTCCTAAACGAACGGCTACACGAGAAAACGATGGATTACCATCAATTTCAGACCTTGTACCCCGATACACTGGCTTGTTACAGGTTTCTTGAAAACCTGAAATGGGAAAACGGTTTTCATTGTCGTAAATGTCGAAATGAGAAGTTCTTTAAGGGTGCACAAAAATTTTCCCGCCGTTGTACCCGGTGTGGATACAACGAGTCAATCACAGCTTACACCATTTTTCACAGCATTAAATTTCCTATCGAGCGCGCGTTTTACATTGCTTACCTAACTGTAGCTGACAAAAAGGATTATACGCTGGACGCGCTGGCGACTCAGCTCGATTTAAGGGTCAATACGGTTTGGAGTTTTAAGCACAAAATAATGGAGCGGATCCACGAGCTGAGTAGCATTGGTAACAAACCACTCGCATCCAAATGGGATGAGGTTGTTCTTCTGAACGAGGCCACCCCCAAAAAAATCAAGGTAAAAAAAGCGGCCCCGCACGTCAGCTTGCCATTGAATTAGTTCTTTTCGCACGCAGCGCGTTCGAATGTTTTTTTCCCGGTACCATTTGGCCGCCATTTCTTCAAAACCCCAAAGTTAACGTTTGAAATCAATGTTTTTTTTCCGGAAAAAACATAGCCTTTTATGCCGACGAGTTGAACACTCGGCCAGTTGATTTGTTGATTTTTTCTGTTAAGGCACATTGTTTTTATCTAAATTTTTCTGCTTCAAATTTTAAATCAGGTTTATGAAAAGACTTTTACTTATGGTACTGGTCCCCATCCTCTTTAGTGTAACGGCATGGGGTCAAGCGGAGAAGGTTGTTACTGGAAAGGTCACATCTTCGGATGATTCCGGGCCTCTTCCAGGCGTGAATGTTGTGGTTCAAGGTACCGCCAAGGGTGTTACCACGGACGCGGAGGGGAATTATTCCATTCAATTAGCACCAGCTGAAAACACGCTGGTTTTTACTTTCGTCGGTTATAAAACGACGACCGTTGACGTAACCAATAAGACCACGGCGGATGTCATTTTGGAGGGAGATGTCACATCCCTTGAAGAAGTAGTAGTGGTTGGTTATGGGACGCAACGAGAAAAGGATTTAACGTCGGCTATTTCTACCATTAAGACTGAGGATATAGTTAGGACACCGACAGGCCAGGCCATGCAGTCGTTGCAAGGCAAGGTGCCCGGTCTCCAGATCGTTAGCAGTGGGCAGCCAGGCGCATCACCGACTGTGCGAGTTCGGGGCCTTGGCTCTTACCCCCGGACAGATGTTGTTACAGGTGCCCCTTTGGGTACGGAGGCCCCGCTGTATGTGGTTGATGGGATGTTTTTTGACAATATCGACTTTTTGAACACGGCGGACATCGCCTCGATTTCAGTTTTAAAGGACGCTTCAGCGGCTGCCATTTATGGTGTTAGGGCAGCGAACGGCGTTATTTTGATCGAAACGAAAACCGGGAAATTTAAGCAGAAAGCTCAGATCACGTACGATGGATATTATGGTGTGCAAGTCGCACAGAACGTCCTGAAGATGGCCAACTCCGAGCAATTCACCAATATGGCGCTCGAATCAGGATCACCTTCTGACATCGCCAACATTGACGCAGCAATGCAGCGGTATGGAAGGAGCCGTGTTAATCCTAACGTCCCTGACGTAAATACAGATTGGTATGAGGAGGTCATTCGGACTGCTCCCATCCAAAACCACACGCTTGGTGTAACCGGCGGTGGTGATAATACAACGTATTCCATAGGCGCTAGCTACTTTAATCAGGATGGCATTATGGACATGCCAAACAGCTTTGAACGTTTTACGATGCGCTCGAGGATTGACTACCAGGCAAACGATTGGCTTAAGATCGGCGGAAACGTGAACATCAGCAATGCGCTAAAGACAGGTCAGGATGAAGTTGTTGCGCAAAATGCTGAAGCATGGAAGGTAGCATACTTTGCCGTGCCGATCATGCCGGTTTACGACTATGAAAACGAAGCAGCTTACCCCGTTAAATATTCCAGCGCCGAACTAATCGGCTACCGGGATGGCAAAAATCCGTTGCCAATTATGGATTTTAACAGAAATCAGACAAGGCAAAGAAGGGTCTTGTCAAATTTCTATGTTAAGGTTGACCTGCTCCCCGATAAACTTTCTTTCCAGACAACATACAATTTGGGCGCTACTTTTCAGAACGACCGAAATGTGGATTTGCCGTATTTCCTGACCAACGATGCGAAGAACCTCATCTCTGCAATCGTTAAGAAGAATGAGACGACCTATAATCAGATTTGGGATAACGTGCTTACGTACAATCAAGATTTTGGAAATCATTACCTGACAGTCATGGCAGGCGCTTCTTTCCGCGATGAATCGTGGGACATGTTGAAGGCAAGAGGGGAGGATTTACTTACTCCTTTCCAGGAAAAATCCTGGTATCTACGCCAGGCCAATACTATTAAAACAGAAGACGTTGACGACGACGCTGCCCGTAATTACGGAATGTCATACTTCGGACGTGTCGCCTATAACTTCAATGACAAATATCTGCTTTACGGAACGATGCGTGCAGACGGAACTTCGAAGTACCAGGAGAAATGGGGCTACTTTCCTTCCGTTGGCGCCGGCTGGGTGATTTCCGAGGAAGAGTTCATGGCAAATATTGGCGCACTTGATTTCTTGAAGTTCCGGGCGAGTTGGGGTAGGCTGGGCAATGATAAGATTACTCCCCAGACTGGTGCGGTTACTCAACGTGTAGTAACCACAGCTATAAACGGGACGCTCGTCACGGGTACCGTTAAAGAGCCTTTCGGATCATTGACATGGGAGGTAACAGAAGAATGGAACGTCGGTCTAACGACCAGGATATTGAATGATAGATTATCGATAGAGGCCGACTATTATGTTCGCGACACTGAGGATTTAGCTATTCCAGTGAGGACTATCACTGGTGACACCTATTTGCGTTCTGTAGGTATTGTAAGAAATTCAGGATTTGAACTTGCCTTAAACTGGACTGAAAGTTTAGGTAGCGGATTTTCTTATAACATCGGCGCAAACTTAGCAACCCTTAAAAATGAGACCCGTGATCTTTATGGTCAGCCTTACATTGATGGGGGTACAGCCGAGTTTCAGCAGCGCACAAGAGTTGGCGATCCGCTTTTTGCCTTCTTCGGCTATGAAACTGTAGGGGTTTATCAAAACGACGCCCAAATTGAAGCGGATCCAGTCGCTGTTGCGCTGAATGCTGCTACACCAGGCGCTATAGTACCGGGCGATTTTATATTTAAAGATAATGACGGCGATGGCGCCATCACCGGCGAGGACCGCGTTATACTCGGTTCATATCTGCCAACATTTACTTACGGTGTTAACCTGGGTGCTTCCTATAAAAACTTTGACTTAGCAGTTAATCTTATGGGTCAAACCGGGAACCAGATTTTAAATCGGAAACGAGGTGAAATGATTTGGACTCCGGATGGGAACATGGACGCGGATCTTGCGATCAACCGTTGGCATGGAGAAGGTACTTCCAATAAATATCCATCCTCGGCAGGTTTGCGTAAGGGTTGGAACCAAAAGATGAGTAACTACTTCGTCGAAGATGGTGGATTCTTCCGTATTCAAAACGTGACCCTCGCCTATAATTTGCGTGGAACTACGCTTGGCGATCAATGGCCGGACGCAAGGATCTTTGTGACTGCCGAACGTCCTTTGACGGTCTTCGATTACAATGGTTTCAATCCGGAAATACCTAACGGAGTTGATACACAAACGTATCCGATTCCTGCTATCTATACCGTTGGCCTGAACGTCAAATTTTAATTATTTAATGAAACGACTATGAAATCTATCAATAATATTATAACGGCGGCGGTCTTCACTTGTGCGATGTTTGCTGTTACATCGTGCCACGATAAGCTGGACGAGGATTTGGAAAACACTGTCTATGCCGGCCAGACAGATTACGCGATTACATCCAACATGATGGTACCACTCTTAGGTGC
>DASQTN010000715.1:0-3700 GCA_035641895.1 Chryseolinea sp.
CGCTGACATGACAATTTTTAAGAATAAAAAATCCATTATTCATTATTTCCCCATATATGGGTGCATCTCCACCGGCTTGATATACACAACCGTTGGGGTGATCGCACTTCTTTCGTTTTTCAAAGTAAGAAGCGGAGGCGCCGACGAAAGCAGCATGCTTGCTTTGATCAGCGACTACGTTGTAGGAAAGATCTTTATATGGGTCATTCTAACAGGCACGGTTTGCTACATCAGCTGGAGATTTTATGAGGCAATCACCGATCCGTATGAATATGGAAGGCAAATGTCCGGCATCGTAAAAAGGATAAGTATCTGTCTGAGTACCGTCGCTGATGTCATGATTGCCTATACCGCTGTTCGGGTGCTATTAGGCGCAGGCCAGATCATGCTGGACGGCCGGCCAAAGGAAGAGCAGGAAACCATCGCTTCTCTTTTACAACAGTCATGGGGTAATGAGATTGTCGTTTTTATTGGATTGGTCATTATAATAGCTGCGATTACGCAGTTGCTATACGGCGTTACGAAAGGATACCAGGAACGGATCAATATAGACCGCTTCAGCCTAACCGTTAGAAGGGTTACACACGCTTTGGCCTGGGCAGGTTATATTGCGCGCGGTATCATCCTTGGTATTATAGGTTTCTTCCTCGCTAAGGCGGGAATCTCAGAAAGTGCAGAAGAGGTTGTAAATACTGACAAAGCATTTGACTTTATTGGCGACCACGTTGGCCACCTGTACTTCATACTGGTGGCACTGGGTACAATATGTTACGGAATCTTCATGTTCATCCTTGGTGTCGCGTATGACACGGACAAGGATTAAACGCTACTGACGGTTTTAGCTACCGATTTGTTTAACTAATTTACTGTGCTCGAACATGCGCCTTGATGGTCGATACCAGACTCTGATAGTCGGCAATTTTATCCGGCTTTCTAAAATAGGCATGACAGCCAAGCGCGATGCACCGCATTTCATCGTCTTTATTTGACGACGCGGTGAGTATGATTACAGGAATGCGGTTTAATGCTGGATTATTTTTTATTTCGTGCAAGGTCTGAAACCCATCCTTTAACGGCATATTCAAATCCAGAACGATCACATCTGGTCGTACTGGACGCTGTTGGTCTGTAAGTTTGTTAATGAGTAACTGTCCATTTAAGGCCGTATCAACAGGGCCTTTGTAACTATTTTTGACTAGCGCCTCCTGCACAAATTCCAAATCGTCCACATCATCATCTACTAGATAAACCATATAAAAATTGTTATAATTGCTAGGACTGAAATCACCTCTTAAGGCAAGGTTGCAACTTAAAAAATCACATCGATGAATAAAAATGTAATTGAGCGAAATAACGTACGCAGTTGGGGTAAAGGTTCAATTCCTATGTTGTTCGCTCATGGCTTTGGATGCGATCAAAATATGTGGCGTTTTGTCACACCAGCTTTTGAAAATCACTACAAAATAATTGTCTTCGATTATGTTGGTGCCGGTAAGTCCGATTTGAATGCTTACAACAAGGACCGTTATTCCAACCTTAATGGCTACGCGCAGGATGTGCTCGATGTCTGCGAAGCGATGGAGCTAAAGGACGTGATCTTCGTCGGCCACTCGGTGAGTAGCATGATCGGTATTCTTGCTGCTATTAAGAAGCCTGAATACTTCTCGAATCTAATTTTAATCGGCCCTTCACCCTGCTACATTAATGATGGTACTTATACAGGCGGTTTCGAGCGTAAGGATATAGAGGAGTTACTCGAAACAATGGATAAAAATTACATAGGGTGGGCAAATTTTCTTGCGCCTGCAATCATGAAAAATGCTGACCGTCCTGAGCTTGGAAAAGAGCTGACCGAAAGCTTTTGCTCGACTGATCCAAAGATTGCAAGGCAGTTTGCTATGGCCACTTTCTTTTCAGATAATCGCAAAGATCTTTCCAAGCTGAAGAAGCCTTCATTAGTTATGCAGTGTTCAGATGATCTCATAGCACCGCTTTCTGTCGGCAATTTTATGCACGCCCATTTATCAGAAAGTAAACTTAAGATTCTCAAGGCTACCGGACACTGTCCTCACATGAGCGAGCCGGAGGAAACCATAGCCGCCATACAAGACTACCTCGATGGAAAATGAGATCGATGCATATAAATTGCTTGACTCGGCACCCTGCGGTTACGTGGTCTTTCGCGACGTTGGTGAAATAGTTTGGATTAACACTACATTATGCAGTTGGCTCGATTACAACAAACAAGAACTGCAAGGCAAGAGTGTTGAAACCATCTTTACCTTGTCGACGCGCATTTTTTATAATACGCACTTTTTTCCGTTGCTAAAACTTCATGCGAAGGCACACGAAATATTTATCACGCTCAGAACAAAGAACAACGGTGATATTCCTGTTCTTGTTAATGCCGATCGCGACGAAGTGGCTGGGCTGTGTCATAGTGTAATTATTCCAGTACTACAGCGCAAAGAATATGAGCAACAACTTCTTCGGGCACGCGCTGACGCTGAGAAGGCCTTGAACGAAAATGTGCATATGAAGGCGCTCAAAGAAAAAATTGAAGAGAATGTTCTTCAGTTGGAGGATCACTACCATAGGCTGTCGATCGTGAACAAAAATCTCATTCAGTTTAATAAAATCATATCTCATGATCTGCAGGAGCCGATCCATAAGATTCAAATATATGGCGACCGTATTCGAAGTGACGATGACTCACGCCTCACCACAAAAAGCATCAAAGATTTAGGCAGGATTCAGGTTGCAGCAGAACGATTAAGACTGTTGACAAAGGGCTTGGAGGAGTATATAAACGTTAATAACGATCAGGAACTTTCCGAAGTACAATTGTTGGAACTTCTGAACGCTTCCCTGGCAAAAGCAAAAGCGAACCATAACTATGATCATGTTGAACTGATTGTCGAAGAGTCCATAGTGTTGTTTGGTTTTCGCCAACAGCTTGAGCTAATGTTTTATCACCTCTTTGATAATGCGATCAAATTCAGACAGCCAGGTCGGGATGTTGTGATTCGTGTTTCAGTCTTGAGCCTCGAGGAAAATATCTTCAGACAAACTGATAACCACTACAAGTATTCAGACCATCACAGAATTATTTTTGAAGATACCAGCGAAGGATTTGATATGGAATATAAGGACTATGTAGTCCAATTATTGAAGAAGCTTGACCCAATAACGTCGGGGATCGGAATCGGCCTAGGACTGGTAAAAAAAATCGTGGACAATCATTCCGGAATGTTATCCATTGAGTCGGAGAAGGGGCGGGGAACTAGGGTTACGATTACGCTACCGGGAAAACAACACAGGTGATTGAAGCAGGCTACGAAAACCCCTTTGTCATCTGAAAGTATTGGGAGCTTCCGTTTATGAGTGCGTGCGGCATCGTTCAAATGGTAGACTCACTACAGTAACCGCTTCCACAATGGCCAAGGCTGATTGTTTGGTCCATTATTTGTCGCAAACCCCTCTCAAAATGGCCAAATCACACCCGCACGAATAATTTTCTCGCCAGTACCTTTGGCTGCTAATCTTAATAAATAAAATTAATGATGCTTCAAGATAAAAATGCTGTGATTTTTGGTGCGGGAGGTTCGTTGGGAGGGGCGGTTGCAAGTGCATTTGCACGTTCTGGCGCCAAAGTATTCCTTTCCGGCAAAACGCTTAAGTCAGTTCAAAAGGTAGCGGA
>DASQTN010000716.1:0-6841 GCA_035641895.1 Chryseolinea sp.
AATTTCTCGAAAAAATCGAACCCGTTAAAGTTGACCAACTTGATCTCACGAAGCTTGACCATAGTGATATGGAAAAATTTAAAATCGATTTAAAAGTGAAAGCGTTGCAAGCAGCTCAATCAAAAGCATCAACATTATTAAAGTCTATAAATGCGGAAATTGGCAAACCCATTATGGTGCGAGATTGGGATCAGGATCCTGTTCAACCCTTGCCACACGCGCGCGCAAATGTGATGTATAAAGCTGAAGCCGATATGATGGAAGCGGAAGAACAAATTGGCTTCCGTAAACTAAAATTGCGAGCGCAAATTACAGCGCAATTTGAAATCAAATAAATTAGATTCAGTTGCCACGGCCTTAAGGCCGTGGTAACTGATCGCTTTCCCTTAAGGGCTTTAGCCCAATAGATGCCTTGTTTCAATTCTGAAATCCTTTTAACAGTTTGCAATTCTTTTTTGATATTATAACTTCGGTTCATGGAAGTTGCTGTTTATAGTATCCGCAAATTTGAAAAGGATTTACTGGAAAAATATTGTATCGATCATACACTCCACCTGTTGGAAACCAGACTTAAGCTTGAAACCGCAGGATTGGCCAAGGGTGCAGACGCCGTGTCTATCTTTGTCAATGACGATGCATCAGCTCCCGTTCTTCAACGGCTCAAAGAAATCGGCGTAAAATATTTAGCACTTCGGTCTGCTGGTTATAATCATGTTGATTTGAAAGAAGCACACCGCCTCGGAATACAGGTCGCGCGGGTACCTGATTACTCCCCTGCCGCCATCGCCGAACACACGATTGCCTTGATGTTAGTTTTGAACAGAAGGCTCATCAAAGCACACAGCCGCATTCGTGATCTTAATTTTTCCCTTGAGGGTCTCACCGGTTTTGACATGTCTGGTAAAACGGTTGGTATTTTAGGAACTGGTAAAATTGGTGGTGTTGTTACGAGAATTCTTCACGGGTTCAATTGTAACATTTTAGCATTCGATCCATTTCCTGACGAAACATTAAAATCCAAATACAATGTGAGGTACACAGACCTCACAACTATATTTAAACAGGCGGACATTATTACGTTACACTCACCACTCACGCCCGAATCCCGATATATCATTAATAAAGAGAGTATCGACAATATGAAACATGGTGTCATGCTCATAAACACAAGTCGCGGAGGACTGGTAAACACAAAAGAAGTAATCAAAGGGTTGAAAAATGGTAAGATTGGTTTCTTTGGTATGGATGTTTACGAAGAAGAGGGAGGCTTGTTTTTTGAGGACCATTCAGAAGATATTCTTCAAGACGATGTAATTGCCCGGTTAATGACTTTTCAAAATGTAATTATCACCAGCCACCAGGCGTTTCTGACCCAGGAGGCGTTAACGAATATCGCAGAAACAACGGGTTTCAATCTTGACTGCTGGCAGAAAGGAATTGTTTGCAAGAATGAAGTAATTCTTTGAAGAAGGCACTTGCAGAAACGTGCACCGGATAATTAAATTTGATTTTCGGGATGTAGCGCAGTCCGGTAGCGTACTTCGTTCGGGACGAAGGGGTCGCTGGTTCGAATCCAGTCATCCCGACTGTGCTCGCAATATCCGCCACGAGCGGAGTAGGCGAGGTGGCTCGTGAACTATTGTAGATCGCGAGTTTCGTGCGGCAACTAGTTGTGACAAACCAGGAAGCTACCTAGCAGTCACCACTTACCAAGTATAAGGCTAGTCTTATGATATGCTAGAATCGATTAGTTGGCTTTAAGATTATTGCTGGGTTATAACTTCAAAATCTGCCCAGCATGCTCTTTAGTGTCTACTTTATCAATAATGTTTGTGATCACTCCGTTTTCATCGATGATGAATGTGACCCGCGCAGTTCCCATGTATTTCTTTCCATCGCGTTCCTTCTCAACCCAAACTCCATATTTCTGATTGATGGATTTATCCGTATCGGCTACCAATGAGAATGGCAGGTTGTACTTCTGCTGAAATTCTTTGTGTGACGCTTCATCATCGGTGCTGACACCCAATACTTCGTATCCTTCCCCAGATAATGCCCCGATGTTGTCGCGAAGATTACAAGCTTCGGCTGTACATCCCGGTGTCATATCCTTAGGATAGAAATATAAAATTACCTTCTTCCCTTTGTAGGCGCTCAGTGTAATTTGTTTTCCGTCCTGATCTTTACCAGTAAAATCGGGAGCCTTGTCACCGATGCTTAGTTTGGTTTGCGAAAAAACGTTCATTGAAAATAAGGTAAGGGTTATCACGAAAAGAACAGTCCTGGATTTCATAATTGGTCGATTTATTCAGCAATATAATTCCATTGTATAAAACATCAAGGTATAAAATGTTCCTGCGAAGCGGAATGTACATAGAAGGTTTTTAAATGATTTGCTGTGTAGCGAATTGGGCAGTACACGTTATAAGCCCCTATTAAATACAAGTATTTCAAATGCCCCAGGCAACCGTTTTAAATATTCACTTGTACTGACTAATACGACGGCGCAGTCACAGTTCAAAGTCCAATTTCAAATCTTGAAACACGTTCTTATGCATCCTTATTTCAAAAAAATATTTTCGTCATTGGTGGTTCTGCTGTTAAGTGTAGCATTTTTCGGTTGCTCTGACGACGACTCGGTCAATACCGGCCTGGTGTCACTGCAACCTAGTGGCTCTCTCGGGGACATTCTTGTAGATGGCAATGGCCGGACACTCTACGTCTTTACCAAGGATGTAAGCGGTCAAAGCTTATGCACTGGTAATTGTCTTAGCGATTGGCCCATTTACTTTGCTCCGGATTTACAACCAGGGCCAGGTATAGACATCAGTGATTTCACTACCATTACCCGTAGCGATGGAGCATCTCAAACAGCCTATAAAGGATGGCCGCTATACTACTATACCCCAGATGGCATCGGCGACACCAACGGTGAGGCTGTTGGAAATGTATGGTTCGTAGCAAAACCGAATTATTCGATCATGCTGGCAGACGCTCAATTGGTAGGACATGACGGCAAGAATTACACCAGCACATACCAGGAAGGGGTAGGCGAAACGCAATATTTTGTTGATGCCTTTGGACGCACTCTGTATACATTCATCGTGGATTATAAAGATCAAAATAACTTCACGGCACCAAATTTAAGCAACAACGGTGTCTGGCCGATCTTCGACGTAGATATCGACGCACTTCCCAGCACTTTGAATGCGTCTGATTTTGGCGAGATCGACGTCTACGGAAATAATCAGCTGACGTACAAAGGAAATCCCTTGTATTATTTTGGCCAGGATACTCAACGTGGAGAAAATAAGGGCGTCAGTTTCCCTTCTCCAGGAATTTGGCCGGTTGCCAGTCCGCAAACAACGGTCGCCCCAGATGAACCAACGATCATGCTTCGCGAGGATGCAACGCTTGGGAATGTCCTGACGGATAATCAAGGACGAACGCTATATTTCTTTGCCCGGGAAACGAAAGGCGTGGGCGCCTGCACCGGAGCGTGTCTAAACCGGTGGCCAATATTCAATGTTGAGGAGTTGGTCTTTGAGCCAGGCGGTACCCTCGTCGAATCAGACTTCGGTAGTATCGGGGACGGCGCGACCAAGCAACGTACCTATAAGGGTCGCCCGCTCTATTATTATTCTCCTAACAACGACGGCGTTGTTGAGCCTGCCGGTCAGTCGGGCGGTGACAATTTCGGTACCGTTTGGTTTGTAGCAAAGCCAGACTACAGTTTGATGGTTGCTAGCGCTCAACTGGTAGGTCTCGACGGTAAGAACTATACAAATGCTTACGTTGAGGGTACAGGAAATACTCGCTATTTCACTGACGCCGAGGGCCGCACACTTTACACTTTCACAAACGATTCAGAAAACACCAACACTTTCACGCAACCGGATTTCAGCAACGACGGTGCCTGGCCGATTTTTCATGTGGATATAGAGCACCTACCAGCAGGAATGAATGCATCGGACTTTGGCGAGATTGATGTTCATGGAAGGACGCAACTAACCTATAGAGGGTGGCCGGTATATTACTTTGGACAGGACGCTGCGACGGGCGATAATAAAGGAGTCAGCGTTCCTGTTCCTGGTAAGTGGCCAGTGCTAACCGCGGATACAGCGGCGGCACCGTAATAAATTTTATTCAAGCTTTCTCTGTGTTTGAATTGGGATGTTTGGGAAACCGGGCATCCCTTTTCTTTCTTTTCAGCCTGCATCCCTCATCCCATTCCTGGATAATACGTACCGCTCTTGGAAGAATTAGTTTCTCATTTGGGTGTTCGCCTTATGGGTAGGGTTAACAAGTTATTTAAAATCAGACACTTCGGTTATTTCTCCGATCCATCGCTAGCGCAGGCTCAATAATTGGCAACAAAAGTGAGATAAACCTTCAACGTTTTGCGAATTGTAATAGTCACGGTTCTTTTGACAATCATTTTATCGGCCATTGGTATTATCTTTTGGTTTCAGGAGGCACAATATCTGCTGCCTACTCCGATACCAAAAAATTATGTTGCGATATCGCCAAGAGAATATGTAAACCTTGACACTGCAGTTCTATCCCAACCGTTAGTAAAGCCGACATTGTTTCATTTTTTTAGCCCCGAATGCCCTTGCTCGCGGTTTAATCTAAAGCATTTCCTTGCCCTAAAGAAAAAATATCAAAGTACAATCACTTTCTATGCAGTTGTGACGGATAATGAGAAAGCATCCTCTGCAAGAAAATCGCTCGACCCGGACATTATTGTTTTAATTGATAAAGACGAGAAACTTGCAAAGGCTTGTGGGGTCTATTCCACCCCACAGGCAGCAATTCTGCAGACCGATAATTCATTATTTTTCAGAGGAAATTATAATCGTGCACGGTATTGCACCGATAAGAACAGCAACTTCGTACAAATGGCGTTGGATTCTTTGGTCGCTAAGAAGAGCCCGCCATTCTTTAGCCCGCTGGCAACCAATTCGTATGGGTGTATTCTCTCTCAAACCTCTGACCCTACAATTCTCCCATGAATAAATATTCCCTAACGACAGACGAATTAAGAGAGTTATACCATGATATTTATCTCAAGGCAGATAGAATTGTAGCGAAAGTACTAATCCTGATGTTTCTCTTTGGAATTTTTATTGCCTTTTTTTACGAAACTTGGTTTGTTGCCGTCGGCGTCGGTGGGTTGTGTCTGCTCGCTTATTTCCTCTCCAAAAAACTTTTACCTCATCATAATGTATACCAATACGTTCTGAGTGCCGTTAGCGCTATTTTTGCAGCACAATATATTTATCAAATGCATGGTTTAGCTGAAATGCATTTTTGGGTATTTATAAGCTCCACCATTCTTATAATTTATCAAAACTGGAAACTACAATTACCTTTAATTGTAATTGTCTGCATTCACCACGCAACATTTGCTTATTTACAGTATTCCGGATTTCAAGAGATATACTTTACTCAGCTTGAGTATATGGATTTGACAACATTTATTTTCCACGCAGTTTTGGCAGCGTGTGTAACGTTCGTCTCTGCGCTTTGGAGTTATAATCTCAGGACCCGAACAGTACATGACGCATTGAATTATAAAACGCTGGTCGGAATGCAAGAGGAACTCAAAAAGAATGCGAAAAAGATGGATGAGCTCAACCAACATCTAATGGCTGTAAATAAAGAAGTCCACAGCAAGAATGATGAATTGCAAGCGTACGGCGAGGAACTCCTGGCCTCCGAAGAAGAACTGAAACTAATTAATGAAAACTTAAATAATATTGTAGAAAATAGAAACCAGGCTCTGATAAAACAAAACGAAAAACTGATTCAACATGCTTTTATCAATGCGCATAAAGTCAGAAGTCCTTTAGCACGCATTCTGGGCCTCGTCAACTTAATTAAATATGAACTAAGATTGGACGAAAAAGAAAAAGACCTTGTCAATCGTCTGCATTCTTCATCGCAGGAATTAGACGAGGTTTTGAAAGAGGTCAGACTTAACCTCGAAGACGACATTAAATCTGACCCGGTTAGAGCAATGTTAAATTTCGAGCTTGCAAAAGAAGTCTTCAAGCGTGAGCTTGTGAATTCTCAAGAGCCTGGTTAAACTTTTTAAGGTCAAGTTTGTTTTGCCATTTTCAATTCTCCAATATTGAATCTCAGGTAACTTGTATGCCTTGGCAAAATCTCTAATCGTGTCATAACCTTTGTTCTTCCTTAACTCGCTTAAGCCAACTCCAATTTGTTTCAATTTGACTTCTAGTGTTTTTGCTTTCATAATAATATACGTTCGTAAGTTCCACACTGCATAGAATCAATTCTTTTGCCATTACACTTATTACCGTTTTTAGCTTGCTACAAAACATTTATTTCCCTTAAATGATAAAGATGGGGAAAAAAATCCCATACATGCTGATGAAAAATTTCACTGTTTAAAGTAAAACATCCAATAACCTTAAACGATAAGGGGTCGATATCGAACAACCACTGGACAAATGTGACCACAACAAAACAGGTGAATATGGATTCTTGTTCAATAAAGCGGTTTTTTGCTGGTACATTTTTTATATAGTTCTCCAGATAATATATTGGGTTATGATAAAACACTACCTCCTCGTCTCCTGGCGGAACATACTTCATAAGAAATTTTTTACATTCATTTTGATCGTTGGTCTGGCAATTGGAATCGCATCGTCTCTGCTGCTTGGCATATACACGTGGAATGAACTAACCTATGATAACTTTCACGAAAAAAAGGATAGAATATTTTTGGTAGGCGTACAAGAAAAGGATGGGGATAACGAAAGCGTTGGTGGCTGGACAACACCACCAACCGGCCCGGCTTTAAAAGAATTTT
>DASQTN010000717.1:0-6617 GCA_035641895.1 Chryseolinea sp.
AATAATTCAGGATCAAATCGATACAAATCTAACCCTTTCGTTAAAGGAAATCTCAGAAAGCCTCAATGTTCACCCATCATATTTGTCACGCGAATTTTCCAAATATTTTGACGACCTCTCTTTCGGTGACTACATCAGAAAATTAAGAATTGAGAAGTCAATAGTGCTGTTGCAAGACCCGAATTATTCGCTGGCCGAAATTGCTTATCTGACAGGGTTTTCAGATCAAAGCCATTTCAACCGAATTTTTAAAATGCATACCGGCAAAAGTCCTTCAATTTTCAGAAAAAGTATCGGCAAAAAGTAAAATCTATACCAGTCAGTAATTTTCATACTATACTGGAGGAAATCTAATAACGACATTGCTTATGGAAACAAGAGCTATGGACGATACCATAATATTATCTCGGAAAGACGTGGCAAGGCTGCTTACGATTGAAGAATGCATGAGATCGGTAGAGTCCACGTTCAAAATGTTTGCCGAAGGAAAGGCTTCAGCTCCAAAAGTTTTAGGCCTCCATACCTCAAACGGTGGTTTACATATCAAAGCCGGAATCATGAATCTGAACAGCAACTACATTGTTGCTAAGATGAATTCCAATTTTCCGGAAAATCCAGCTTCAAGAAGTCTTCCAACGATTCAAGGTGCCATCGCCGTGTTCAATGCTGACAACGGAGTTCTTTTGGCGTTGATGGATTCCATCGAGATTACCATTCTTAGGACGGGTGCGGCAACGGGGATTGCTGCAAAATATCTTTCCAGAAAAAACGCAGACACTATTACGATATACGGGTGCGGAAATCAAGGGCTCATTTCGATAGATGCTATTGCTGTTAGTCGTAATTTAAAGAAAGCATACTTGTACGACACAAACCGGTCGAAGGCGGAAACCTTATCTAAACGCATTGGCCAATCTCACAGTAGTATTGACTCGGCGTGTGTTGACGACGTTAAATCAGCTATTCTAAAAAGTGATATCGTTGTCACGTGCACCACATCAAAAACTCCCCTTGTTGATCTTGAAGATGTAAAACCGGGGACATTCATCGCTGCTGTGGGATGTGACAGTGAGGAAAAAAGTGAAGTGCATCCTCGATTGATTGCAGCAAGCAAACTTGTAACTGATTTCACTGAACAATGTGCCGCGTTCGGTGACCTTCATCACGCAATTGAACATAGGTTAGTAGACAAATCTCATGTCTATGCAGAGTTGGGACAAATCCTTGCCGGTCAAAAACCCGGACGGGAAAATGACGAAGAGATAATTATATTCGATAGCACGGGAACTGCGTTACAGGATGTAGCTGCCGCCTCGATCGTTTATGAGAGTGCCTTGGCAAAAGGCGTAGGCAATAGGTTTAATTTTCAAAACTGAATTACATGAAATGGAATACAAACGGTGTCCGAAATTTATCTGGTGCTGATGTTATAGTAGCGAGATATGTATAAAACGAAAAACACCATAGTCAACCATGTAAACTCAACAATGGAAATCAGTCCTCAATATTCACTTAAGGATCTTATTATCTATTTTCTCAAGCTGGGCACCTGGGGATTTGGAGGACCTGTCGCACTTGTGGGGTACATGCATCGTGATCTGGTTGATGAAAAAAAGTGGTTCAGTGAAGAGGACTATAAAGAAGGACTTGCGTTGTCTCAGCTTGCACCGGGGCCGCTCGCTGCTCAACTTTCAATTTACATCGGGTATGTTCACTATCGCATTTTAGGAGCCACGCTTGTTGGATTAGCATTTGTAATGCCATCCTTCTTTATGGTGCTTGGCATCGGCTACGCGTATGTTGCCTATGGAGGCCTGCCTTGGATGCAAGCAGTGTTCTATGGTGTTGGCGCTTCTGTGATCGGTATCATTGCTATCGGAAGTTATAAGCTCACAACGAAGAGTATAGGCAAAGACAAGTTGATGTGGGCAATCTTTTTTGTACTTGCAGTCACGACTTTTGTTACAGAGCAGGAAATTCTGTGGTTGATACTCCTTGGTGGTTTTGCCGTTTGGTTTGCGAAAGCTCCACCAAAATGGCTAAGCACGTCAGCAAATGGAATACTTCCAATAATGCTGCTTCAACTGCAAGCTGTCTCGACACAATCCAGACTTGTAGAGATCGCGTGGTTCTTTACAAAGGCAGGTGCATTTGTTTTTGGTAGTGGACTTGCCATTGTTCCGTTTCTTTATGGTGGTGTCGTGAAGGAATATCAATGGTTGAATGAACAGCAATTTGTAGACGCTGTAGCGGTCGCCATGATAACACCCGGGCCTGTAGTCATTACGGTGGGATTTATCGGTTACCTTGTCGCCGGATTTTGGGGCGCAGTGGTGGCAGCGATGGCAACCTTCATTCCCTGCTATTTATTTACGGTGATCCCTGCTCCTTACTTTAAGAAATACGGAAAACATCCCGCGATAAAAGCGTTCGTCGACGGCGTGACCGCCGCAGCTATAGGGGCGATTGCGGGGGCCGTTTTAGTGCTGGGAAAAAGGACACTAACCGACCTCCCGACGCTCTGCATTGCTATATCAACCGCTGCGATTCTTTTCAGGTATAAAAAATTACAAGAACCTTTCATAATTATTGCCGCGGCCGCGATTGGCATTTTGATCAAAATCATAATTTTTTAACAACATGAAAACACCTCTTCTTTTTGTATTGATTACCTTATTAACCAACCTGGCTATGGGACAGGAAAAGAAAATCATTTTTGTCTGTGAGCACGGCGCGGCAAAAAGCGTCATTGCAGCTTCGTACTTCAACAAGCTAGCGAAAGAACGCAACCTGGATTACGTAGCAGAATGCAGGGGTACATTTCCTGATTCTGTCGTTTCTCCGGGCGTGAAAGAAGGTTTGACAAACGATAAGGTTTTTGATCGCACCACTAAACCTCGAAAGCTTGTAATAGGCGATACAGTCAGCGTGGAAAGAATAATACTATTCACGCCTCTTCCTTCTGATATCAACACGACCATCAAAACTGAAAACTGGTCTAACATCCAGAATGTGGATGCTGACTATGAAAAAAGACGAGATGCCATTGTCAAGAAAATCAACGAGCTTTTAGATTCACTGGAAAAAAATTAATCCAGCACTCAATACAAGAAAAAATTTTTGGAAAGCAGCCGTCACGACTGACGTAGTACACAATGGTATAATGACGCATCAATCTCTTTTAATTGCTTTTGCAATTGCCTCGAGATGATCGTTAAATGAACTTAATTGTACCAACATTTGGCCCGAGGTGTCACTTTCGCTCAACATTCCAAATTTATTATTCTTTACAAAAATCTCTTTGATTTGCTGCCAGCGCTTCCGCTCTTGTTCATTGGAGACACCCGCAATTTCTTTTAGTCGAAGGAGATTAGCTTCTGCATCCGATGTCAAAGTTTGAGATTCGCCTTCATAATGTGAAAGAATTAATGTATTCATTTCGTCGGGATTCATAAGGGGCACAACTTTGCCAGCCATCTTATTCATATTGCGGTACGAGCCCTGTAACTTAAAAGCAGGTGCGGTACGATATGCATCCTTCATCGCGGCACTTGCAATATATTCCTGGTTCACAAGCATCACCACATCACGGATCCGGATGATGTTATTGAGTACTGCAATAGCATCGTCAATTTCCTGCCGATTATAATTTCCTTCTAGTTCCGGCAACAGTTCGTTGTTTGCTTCCACATAACTGATGAGTTTGTACAGGTCATCAAAACTGCGGTTACTGATACGCTGCAAGTACCGGTTCTCTGCTACGCAATTTTCGATCAGACTGAGTTTGAACAGCTGATCGGAACTTCCAATCACATCACCAAGGTTATAAACATCTGCGCGGTTGGCCAACATGTCGGGAATTTTAAATTGCTCTCCACTTTCTGTGTATGGGTTACCGGCCATCACAATGCAGAAGCGTTTTCCCCGAAGATCATACGTCTTGCTTTCGCCTTCAAAAATGCCATCCATTTTACGCTGACCATCAGCAAGTGATATAAACTTCTGAAGAAACTCGGGACTACAATGCTGGATGTCGTCAATGTACAACATCACATTATCGGCCATTTCAAAGGAAAGATTTATTTTCTTCAGTTCTGCCCGTGCCCCTGAAGTTGTGGCTTCCTGCGGGTCAATAGAGGTGATGCTGTGCCCAATGGTCGGACCGTTGATTTTCACAAAGTGAAGTCCCATGGTTTTCGCCAGGTACTCCATTAAAGTCGTTTTTCCATAGCCGGGCGGCGATACCAATAACAGCATTCCCATGCGCGCAGTGCGTTTGTCGTTGCCTGCCGCGCCAATTTGTTTCGAAAGATTTGCGCCTATCAATGGAAAATACACATCGTTAATTAAACGGTTACGGACAAACGAACTCAGTACTTTTGGTTCGAGTTCGCTGATCTTTAATTGCTGGCGATATTCTTGTACTAATTTTTCTTTGAGTTGATTAAAAGAATTGAATGCTGGAACAATCGTGTTAAAATAGTTGCGCATCTTCGTCATAAAGTGATGAAAATTCAACGGGTATTTCCCCTCCCCGCGAATCACACCATGGGTGCCTTTTAAGCCAGTCAGATCAAGTGAATCTGCAGCTGCCCTTTCTCTGTAAGCATGATCCTTGAAAAGAAGCATGCAGGCTGTTTCATCAATATATAGTTTATCGGCTGCAATAGAATGAGTTTGAAGGAACGCATGTAGCCAGCTTTGGATTATGTAAAAACGTTCTGCCGTATCGAAGCCGGTGTTATTGATCTCTTGTGAGAACAAGGCGGTCCTTCTTTGCGCGTGTAAATATTCATCAAATGCTTTTTTGAGGTGCAGCGCCTGTTGGCTGGTGGTAAAATATTTACCGGTCGAAAGTTCTAAATATAAATACTGCGCTACATCGTTTGGATCTACTGATTGGTATGCAACCTTTGATTGCAAGAACCTTGACGATAATTCTTCACCTACAAAACGTGCACGCTTGCTTTGAGGAAAACTTTCTTGAATGGAGTATGCTGCTGTAATCAGTTGCTGAAGCTTGTGGCGTGAAGGCTCATCCAATGCAAACCAAAACAGTTGAGCAGCTACACGAACAACAGGGGAAAACTGTAGAATGCCAAGTTCTAGCTGTAGTTTTTTCAGTCCCTGATAGATAGCCGCAGCATCCGTATTATGAACTCCCTTGAGGTAGCCGGCGGCATAATCGCGCTCCGTCTTGTCATTTAGAAAAGTTTCATAGTTCCATTGCTCGTTATGCTGAAGACTTTCGAGATAAGTTTGATAAGCAAGATATTCAGAACGGTAGATCTCGGTATTTTCTGATATCAATTCCTGTTCCCAAATAGTCCGATGCTGATATAGCGATTCAGCGACCACCTGTTTATAGAAGCTGGTTCCCAGAAGATGAAAATATAAATTTTCGTTTCTGCGAATAATTGTCAGATCAAGCACCTGTTTATTTACAGCGAACTTGTAACTTCCTAACGCGATTATATTTTGACCATCAACAAAAAGATCAGTCTTGTCTTTGAGATTTCTCAAAGCAGTTTCCTGTGCGACTTTTACCAGGTTTTCGAGGTTTTCCGCTTTAGCTACGTCGCCCAGATCTTTTAACTCGTTCATCAGGTTACGCACCTTGTCAACCATCAGGTCTGTAGAAAAAAATGCGTAGATACTTTCTTTATCGTTAAAGGACTGCGCTTTGTTTTCAATGTTTTTCAGAACACGCAAACCGATCTGTTCCAGTGCTGTGGTACGCTTGTTCAGTTGCGCGATCAGCATTTCCTTTTTGGTGTTGAAGGCTTTGATAACCTCGTCACGCTTGTCTGCTATCTTAAGGACAAATTCATCAAAGTCAGCGAACTTGCTTTCGAGTTCCTCCACCTGTATACTCACCTTGGTGAAATACTCTTCACACTTTTCAGGTGAAGTGGAAAGGTCAAGGAAGTTTACGATAGTTTGATCAAGTAAAGTAAGTTGCGCATAAAACTGACCGGTCGATTCCTGAGCTCTCAGTGCGGTGATGATCCGCACCAGTTCTGCTTTTACTTCATTCAGTGATGCAAAGATCAGCGAGATTTTTTCAATGATCCGCGTGGTTTGCGTAGCGTCGTCAATTTTCAGGCTGTTCAGAATATCAATAAGCATTTCCAGGCCATTGGAAATCTCTTTCACCGTCTGCTCTACCGGTTGAGCGTCGATCACTTTTGCCACACGGCTCGCGGCTTTCTTAAGATCAGCGACCTTGGCTTCATATGGTACAAGAGCCTCCTCCTTTAACAAAAAAGCGACAGTGTCCTGTGAAAGTGATGTGTTGTATTGGATGAGCGTTTGTTTCAGTGCATCGGTTGCATTATTATCTATGTAGCGGATATTTTGCAGGTCGATAACGGCTCCCTGTAGGCTCCTCGTTGCTGCAAGGAGGTTTACCAGTTGGTCCAGCGACGTGATGGTCGCACTTTTTACGTCTATCACCAGCTGATCGACACGTTTTTGCATCGTTGCGAGATTGTCCTTTGCGTGCTGGCGTTGAACCTGCACCTTGGCAAATTCATCTATTGCTGTGTTCGCAATGTTCCTGATCTGGGTCAACGGAGCAGCTAGATCGAATGTACCTTCATCTTTTAACCAGAAAT
>DASQTN010000718.1:0-2899 GCA_035641895.1 Chryseolinea sp.
CGACGAAGCACCTCCAGGTACACATCAATACGTAATGAATGAATGGCGTTGTTTTTCCTCGCAAGACCTCGTGAACTGGAGCGACCATTCTGCGCTACTAAAACCAACGGATTTTGGCTGGGGAAAGAGCAATGCTTATGCTTCAAAAGTGATTGAACGCAATGATAAATTTTATTGGTATGTAGCGGTCACTCCCGCCAAAAGTGAAAGCAAAGCCATCGGCGTAGCCGTTGCTGAAACACCCACAGGTCCATTCACGGATGTGCGTGGCTCTGCGCTGATTGAAAGTCAATTTAACCTTTTACCTGGCAGCGATAACTTTGATCCAACGGTACTCCTGGATGACGATGGAAGCGCGTATATTTTCTGGGGCAAAAAAGTATGCTATTATGCGAAGCTTGATAACACGCTGCTTGCACTGGATAGCGACATAAAAGTTGTTGATATTCCTCAATTTACCGAGGGCGCACACGTTCATAAACGAGATGGCTGGTATTACTTTTCATACGGCTATGGTTTCCCGGAAAAGGTAGGCTATGCCATGAGCCGCAGCATTCATGGACCTTGGGAATTTAAGGGATTATTAAACGAAATTGCCGGCAACTGCGAAACCAACAGGCCCGCCCTTGTCGACTTCAAAGGCAAGTCTTATTTTTTTTATCACAATGGAAGTCTTCCCGAAGGTGGCAGTCACCGTCGCTCGGTATGCATTGATTATTTATATTATAATCCGGATGGCACGATGAAACGTGTTGTAATGACTTCCGAAGGCGTGCAGCGGGTTGTGTAACTATTAACAAAGGCATTGTACTCAAAATAATTTATCATGAATGCAGAAGGAGAATTATTACAAGTAGGCAAAGAATGGGATGAGGCGATGACTCAAAATAATCCGGAAGAAATTGGAAAATTTATGTCTGAGGATTGGGTTATCGTAGGATCGGAAGGTATAACTAGAAAATCTGAATTCATGGAATCGATTCGATCTGGCGACTTGACACATAACCGGATGGATTCAGACGAGACAAGAATAAAAGTTTACGATACTATGGCCGTCGCGACAAGCCGTGGTACCAGTGCGGGAAAATATAAAGGAGAGCCTTTCGAACTTTATGAATGGTCCTCGAGTGTATTCATTTACGAAAATGGACGATGGATATGCGTACACACTATGCTTACACCGGCCAATAAACCGAAACTTTAGAGTAGTGTACAAATTGTAACAGGTGCATTGTCCGACAAAACCCGAACCAGTTTAACGAAGTTGCAAAAGCACTAACAAAGATTTACAAAATTAAAGGAGGTGCCAAAGCATTGAAGAAATGGTTATCCTTTCTTCAGTATTTTCATTCCAAATCCTGGTGCATTCGATACTGAAATCTTGCCATCTTTAATGGGATAATTCCCATAATCTATGTCGTCTGATAAACAGGTGACCCCTTCGATCGTTGAGATATTTCCAAGTCCCGCGGCCAGGTGCATTGTATAATGCGTCTTTAGTTGATCACCCCATGCATGTGGACTACCATCAGCCTTTGCCTGTTTAATGAGAGGCATTGCCTTGATCCAATTGGTGATTCCATAAGCATGAATATCGTTGAGGTAGGTGTTCAAAATACCTTGGCGAACCATGTCAAGCGCAACGTCGTTTGCGTCTGGCCATACCCATTCGCCGTCGGCGTATTTCGTTTTTTCGTAACCGTTCTTGTCCATCCATGCGCGCAATTTTTTACCATCACTAATTTGTTCCTGAAAAGGTTCCTCCATCCAATACAAGGGGATACCTTTAATACCTTCAAGAAACGTCATGGTATCCTGCAGCGTGTAGCTATTATTTGCGTCAACTAGTACATCGACGCCTTTCCTCCCGTATTCGTCGTAGACCATCTTAACAACTTTGATATCCATTTCCATACCCTCTTTCGCCGGATACCATTTATATCCTCGACCTATTTTGATTTTTAGTTGTCTGTATCCATGATCATAATCCGACGCACAGTTTTGCATGATTACTTCAAGGCCACCTTTCACTTCTTTATATGGCAACTCATCGATATAAATCATTCCACTATAGACAGGCAGACTGGTAGCACCTTGAGCTCCTAAAATTTGGTAAACGGGTTTCTGCAAAATAACACCCATCAGGTCGAACATGGCAAAATCATAGTGAAAAGTATTGAATCCGTTTATCAAACCATGAGTCGGCGTTATGACTTCAATAACTTTTTTGCCTATTATACTGGTGATTGACTCACTCACTTTTTTGTCCGTCATTCCCCAGCCTTCAGCACCCTGATCCGTCTTTATCCGCAGAACCGTTGTCTTTTGGTGTTGCCCATGAACATCCTTTGAACCATTGCGACCTACAAACCTTGGCCAGTGATAATCGAGGGAAATAATGTCGGCCTTTTCGATCTTATGCTTTGCTAATTCAGGGTATTCATCACCTGTAGATTGGGCGAATGAACTGTTTTTTAGCAACAGGCCACCGGCCATTGCGCCGATACTTTTCATGAAGGAACTTCTTTTCATAGACGAGTTTGTTTTGTCTTAAAAATCGATTCAAGATTAATTAATTCAAGATTATGAAATTGTAATGATAAGTTCATTAAAAAAAAAGACAGGGTATCCGCATAACGGAGTGCGATAAAGTATGCGGATTTTTTTACCGCGGAGAAAATACCGAGGAAATGCATGGAGATACGCGGAGCGTCGAATGGCATTCTCTTGTATTCCTCTGCGTGAAATTCCTCTGTGGACTCTGCGATAAAAATTGACAAACCACTTTCCGCTTTTCAGCGCAGCGTCAAGAACCAATACGTGTCCTCATCAAAAGTAAGCAATCAACCTTCCGCAGCTAATAACTGATATCCAAAGCAACAGTGAAATGAGGGCTGCA
>DASQTN010000719.1:0-8773 GCA_035641895.1 Chryseolinea sp.
TCGAAAATGTATGATTGGCAAACGTCCTATTTCATTGGTGGCGGTTTGGGATTAATGTTATTGGTTGCGCGCGTAAGTGTTTTTGAATCGGGCATGTTCTTAAAGACCAAAGAAAAACACGTGCAACGGGGCAATTTCTTCCAGCTGTTTACCAAGCGAAGCCGGTTTCTAAAATTTATGGGATGCATCTTTATCGGGCTACCGTTGTGGTATATAATCGGAATCCTGATTACATTTTCGCCTGAATTTGCAATTGCGCTTAATATCAATGGGATTATATCGGCCGGCGACGCTGTGATGTACAGTTACATTGGACTAGCCATCGGCGACCTCGTAAGCGGAGTGAGCAGCCAATTGGTAGGGTCGAGAAAGAAAATCCTGAAAGTTTTCCTGCTTATTAGTCTTGCATTCATTATCGGCTATTTGTTTTTACCGATCAAGACCACAGGATTCTTCTATTTTGCTTGCCTTTGCTTAGGCTTTGGCGCCGGATTTTGGGCCCTTTTTGTAACGGTCGCGGCAGAACAATTTGGAACCAATCTCAGGTCAACCACGGCCACCACGGTTCCAAACTTTATACGTGGAACGGTCATCCCGTTGACGCTTGCCTTTAAAGTTCTACGAGATCACCTGGGAATCATTTATGGCGCTTTATTAATCGGTATTTTAACCATCATAATTGCATTTATTGCGTTAAAGCTTATCGATGAAACATACGGCCGGGATCTCAATTTTGAGGAGATTGATTAGTTTGTATCTTGTAAAAATATTTTCCCCCTTTGGCCCAAGGGAACAATAGTAACGACGCCTTCAGTGAAGAAGTATATTCTTGCTTTTTTGATTACACAGGTTTTTATTGGTTTTGCTGTAGCTCAAAACCTTCAGCTTATTGATAGCATTAAGAACCAGTTAACAGGTGCCCAGGGTGAGAAAAAGTTTGAGTTGCTGAACGACCTCGCCTGGGAATACCGATGGGCATATCCCGACAGCACCATTCATTACGCGAAGCAAGCCAACATCTTAGGTCAGGGCCTCAAGCTTCCTAAATCGATGGCCCAACCCGTTAATTTTATGGGCGTGGCCTTGAACTACAAAGGCAACCGGCTATCTGCCGTTGAGCATTTTGAAGAAGCTTTGAAAATATCCACAACTCAGCATGACTCCATTCAAATTGCTCACTCTAACAACAACCTGGGGAGGTTATATTTTGAACAGGGATTACTTTCACGAGCCTATACTCATTTCATCAAAGCCCTTTCGATTTTTGAAGACCTTAATGATTCTACTGGGCTTGCATACACGTATCAAAGTCTAGCGAACTTGTATAAATCCCAACGCGATTACAAAAAGGCTGAGCATAATTATTTAAAGGCCAACAGCATCAGACTGGCTCTAAAGAATACACGTGATATTATGTCTGGCCTCGTTCAAACAGCGCGACTGTACGAGGAGACCAATCAAACGGAAAAGGCATTAAAATTTCTGCACCTCGCTGATTCCGCGGGCACGGTGATTCAGGATGAAATTAACCTCGCCGAAATCAAAACGTTTATTGCAGAAAACTATTTACACAAGGATTCATTGGACGCTGCTGAAGCAATCTGTACCGAGGGCTTACGTGTGATCCAGTCGAAGAATATTATAAGAATGCTGCCGCATGCGTATCTCACGCTTGGCCAAATCAAAGTACAAAAGAACGATTTACAGGAAGCTCGAAAATATTTTACCGAGGCACTTAGGATCGCGTCTTCAACTAAAGATCTGGCTCCAAAGATGCGCGCTCATTATTTTTTATGGAAATTATCGGGACAAGAAAGGAATAAGTCGGGCGAGCTTGAAAATTTAAATCAATATCTGATCTTAAAAGATTCTATTAAAGATCTTGATTTAGCGAGGCAAGTCGAGCGGTTACAGTTCGAAATCGAAATCGAAAGGAAAGAAAAAGAGAATGAATTGTTGAAGGTGAATCAGGCTAAAACGGCAATCACTGTACAACAACAAAAACTACAAAATATAATTCTTATCATCATCGTCGGATTTGTTAGCGTGCTCGGACTTATTCAATGGCGAAGCAGTAAAAAGCGTAGAGAAGTAAATGTGACCTTAGCGCACCAGAATGAATTTATCCAAAATCAACGGCGCGAGATAATTGAACAGAATGAAAAGTTGTCCCGGCACAATCAGCAACTTTCAGATTTGAATCATGAAAAAGATACGCTGATGAGCATTGTGGCTCATGATCTCAAGTCACCTTTGAATGCCATAAAAGGCGTGGCTGACTTAATGGAAATAGAAGGTGGTCTTACAACGGATCAAAAAAAATACGTTTCCATGACAAAGGAAGCGACACAATCAGGCCTTTATTTAATAAAAGACCTTTTGGATGTTCACATGCTGGAGGAGAATGTTATACCAAATTACTCCACATTCGACATTAGTGATTTTTTGCTGAGAAAAGTTAATGCGTATCAACCAGCCGCTGACTCAAAGGGTATCCACCTTCACATCACACGCATCGAAAACGAAGAGGTCTACCTCGATGCAGATTACCTTGGCCGGATTGTCGATAATCTTCTCACCAACGCTATAAAATTCTCATCTAAAAACACCACAATCGACGTAGCTGCTGGGAAGTCCGGCAATGAGATTTGGATTTCTATTAAAGACAAGGGACAAGGTTTCTCCGACAGAGACAAGCGGGACCTGTTTCAAAAATTTAAGAAGCTCAGCTCACAACCAACCGCCGGAGAATCGTCTAATGGTTTAGGTTTAGCTATTGTTAAGACCTTAGTTGACCGCCTTAAAGGAACAATAGAATTAATATCAGAAAAGGGAAAAGGAAGCGAATTTATTATCCGGTTGCCAGCGTCCAAAAAACCTTATTAATTTTTTTGCCCCAGTTACGCCGCCATAAATTTGCCAAATGCGAGGGCACGATTAGATCATAAAACTTGTAGACTTGATCACGAGTAGATAAAGCGGGCCACAAAACAATAGGAGATAAGGCAAGCCCAAACTACAGCTGTATCCTCGGACGTTCGATGTACACCTTTTACCTACATTCGTCATACTAAAGCTTCGGCTTGCTAGTATTTTTTTTCAACTATCTTTACTGACAATCACCAGTAATTATGGAAGGAATGTTAAAACCAGGAAGCCTGAAAGATAAGACCATTATCATTACAGGTGGAGGAACGGGACTCGGCAAATCAATGGGAAAATATTTCCTTGAGTTGGGAGCGAATTTGGTTATCACCAGCAGAAAAATTGATGTTCTTCAAAACGCTGCCACGGAAATGATGCGTGATGGTGGAAAGGTGTTGGCTGTCCCCTGCGATGTACGTAAGTATGAAGAGATCGAGAACGTTATTAAGCGGTCGGAAGAGGAATTTGGCCAGATACACGGCATCATTAATAATGCTGCTGGAAATTTCATAAGCCCCACGGAAAGATTATCGCACCGGGCTTTCGACATTGTTGTGGATATTGTGCTGAAGGGAACATATTATACAACGCTTGCGGCAGGCAAAAACTGGATCTCCAAAAAACAACCAGGCACTTTTTTAAATATCGTTACCACTTATGCCTGGACGGGATCAGGTTATGTGGTGCCGTCTGCGTGTAGTAAAGCCGGTGTCCTGGCTCTTACAAGGTCACTGGCCGTCGAATGGGCAAAATATAAAATAAGAAGCAACGCTATTGCACCGGGTCCTTTTCCCACCGAAGGAGCATGGAGCAGGTTACTTCCAGGTGATCTTGCGAAAAAATTTGACCCGGCAGACCGTATTCCTTTGAAGCGCGTTGGACAACACCAGGAGTTGGCTAACCTTGCCGCCTATCTTATGTCCGACTTTTCAGCTTACGTTAATGGTGAAGTAATTACAATTGATGGCGGTGAATGGCTAAGAAATGGTGGTGAATTCAGTCACCTTGAAAATATCCCAAATGAAATGTGGGATATGCTGGAAAAAGCGCGTGGAAAATAAATAAGGTCAAATAATTTAGATGAAACTGATATTTTTCTTCGCCTCGTTAACCATTTTTTCTTCATCCTCCTTCGCGCAAAATTATACCCGATACGATATCCCTGAACCAGAGTCAAAAGTCAACATTGGGTTGGGAATTGGTATTGATTATGGAGGAATCGGAGGACGGATAACATTTTTACCGGTAAAACGTCTTGCCCTCTTTGCGGCGGCGGGATATGCGCTTGTAGGTTTTGGATACAACATTGGTGCACAATTGCGGATTATCCCTGACAAAAAAATCTGCCCTACGTTTGGCGTCATGTATGGATACAACGGTGTGATCATGGTACAAAACGCGTCGATGTACGACAAAATCTACTATGGAACATCTTTAAGCGGAGGCATGGAGATTCATTTTGGTGGAAAGCCAAATTATATGAACGTTTCGCTAATTGTCCCGTTCCGATCGCAAGCCTTCTATGACGACTGGGATAGAATAAAACAGAACTCGAGCATTTCCATTCAATCGGATCCTTTGCCAGTCGCCTTTAGCATTGGGTATCACTTTGCACTTAAATAACGTAGCCTCGTGCCTCTTGATCAATGGTTTGAAAAAAATCTGCAAATCCGGAAAGAGAAAAATCTTTTTCGAGCATTAAAAACTTCCGCCGGTCTGATCGATTTCTGCTCGAATGATTACTTGGGATTAGCACGTTCTGAAATATTATTTAATCTGATAGAATCTAGATGCCGTGCTATAAATGTGAAACAGAATGGGGCTACCGGCTCGCGGCTTCTTTCCGGAAATTCAATACTGACCGAAGAAGTTGAACAAAAGCTTGCTTCTATTTTTAAGGGACAGTCAGCGTTAATTTTGAATTCGGGATACACGGCAAACCTTGCCATATTTTCTTCGATACCTCAAAAGCATGACACTATCTTGTTTGATGAATTGGCACATGCGTCCATTAAAGATGGTGCCCGCTTGTCCCTGGCCCACCGATATAGTTTCAAACATAACGATTTGAATGACCTTGAATCAAAATTAAAAAGAGTCAAGGGTAAAGCGTTTGTCGCGGTAGAAAGTGTCTACTCAATGGATGGTGACGAATGTCCTTTGCGCGAATTGACAGCGCTGGCAGCGCGATATGGTGCGATCGTAATTCTTGATGAGGCTCACAGCACTGGCGTAAAAGGTAACAATGGCAGCGGCCTAGCCACAGCAATGGGATTGGAACGGAATATTGACATCCGCCTCTATACTTTTGGAAAAGCGATGGGAATACACGGCGCTTGCGTTGTCGGATCGGAAAAATTCGTTCAATACATTATCAATTTTGCGCGACCGTTTATTTATACAACGGCAATGACACCACATAGCATTGTTGCAATAGAAAGCGCTTTTGATTACCTGCGCGAGAACTTGAATTTGCAACACACGCTGCAGCGGAATATTGAAGCGTTTGTAAAGGCAGTGAGGCATCTACCAAACCGGACGTTGAGTGACAGCGCAATACAAACAATTATATTTCCCGGAAATGAAAACGTAAAAAAGGCTGCATCGACCTTACAACAAGCAGGTTTCGATGTTAGGCCTGTACTATCACCGACTGTGCCTGCCGGAAAGGAACGTCTGAGAATATGCCTCCATGCTTACAATACTTTGGACGAAATCACTAAACTTACAAGTGAATTGAAAAAACTATGACGTCTGACGGGGCTGAGCACACAGATCCAAGTTAGATTGCCAGTCGTAAATTGTTCTCAGTACTTGTTAATATAACGCATGATTTACTTTGTCACGGCAATCGGAACCGACAGTGGAAAAACCGTGATATCTGCCGTGTTGTGCAGAGCGCTACACGCAGATTATTGGAAGCCGGTGCAGGCCGGTTACCCAACAGATTCAGAAACCGTAAAATCTTTGCTGGGTAGCGCTTCAAAAATACATGATGAAACTTATGTATTCAAAACACCTGCATCACCGCATGCAGCCGCGGCGTTAGACAATATTAAAATCAGCTTAGCGGATTTTGTCATACCACATCATACCGAAAATTTAATTATCGAAGGTGCTGGCGGATGTCTGGTTCCGCTAAATGAAAAGGATTTTGTAATCGATCTAGCAATTAAATTTAAAGCTGAAGTAATTCTGGTAAGCGACCTATATTTGGGTAGCATAAACCATACGTTGCTTTCCTGGGAAGCACTAACGAAAAGGGCTCTGACCATTAAAGGAATTATTTTCAACGGAAATCCGAATGCTGAAAGCCAACGGATTATTCTACATCACACAGGCTTACGCTGTCTTTTACATGTCGAGCAGGAAAACATTATTGACGATAAAGTGATCGAAAAGTATGCTAAAAAATTGAAAGAAAATTGGAATGGATAGTCTTAACGAACTCGATCGCAAAAATATCTGGCACCCGTTTACGTCCCTCGAAGCGGAAGAGGATCCCATCTTGATCGAAAGAGGTGAGGGAATTTATTTGCATTCACACGACGGAAGGAAAATTATTGATGCTGTTTCTTCATGGTGGGTAAATCTTCATGGCCATGGCCATCCCGTTATCGCAAAGGCCGTTGCAATGCAAGCTCAAAAACTCGAGCACGTCATTTTTGCTGGATTCACGCACGAGCCTGCTATCCACCTTTCCAAGAACTTACTAAGTATATTACCGCAAAATCAAATTAAGGTTTTCTTTTCCGACAATGGAAGTACAGCCGTTGAAGTTGCATTGAAAATGGCTTTTCAGTTTTGGCATAACCAAGGTATTTCGCATAAGAAAAAAGTCGTCGCGATGAGGGGAGCGTATCACGGCGATACGTTTGGGTCTATGTCGGTAGGAGAACGTGGTTTATTTACGGCGCCATTTTCGTCATACCTGTTTGATGTGGAATACATTGATTTCCCAACATCGAATAACGAGGAAGCTGTTATCGATCAATTTAAAAATTTACTGAACACTGAGGAGGTTGCTGCATTCATCTATGAGCCCCTCGTGCAGGCAGCGGCGGGCATGCGAATGTACTCGTGGGAAATTCTTGAAACATTAATCGGAGAAGCAAAGGGTGCTGAAGTGGTGTGCATTGCCGATGAAGTCTTCACGGGATTTGGCCGAACAGGAAAAATGTTTGCATCGAACTATTTAGCGAATGAGCCAGACATTGTCGCCGTCTCAAAAGGTATTACAGGCGGAACCATGGCGCTGGGGGTGACAAGTTGCTGTGAAAAAATTGTGTCGGCCTTTCGATCAATCGATAAGGAAAAAACTTTTTTTCATGGACATTCTTACACGGCCAACCCCATCGCTTGCGCGGCCGGCAATGCGAGCTTCGAACTGCTTATGGACGAAAGTTGCCAGCGCCAGATTAAAATGATTGAACAACAGCACTTGAGGTTCAAACAAAAGTTTAATGGCTTTAAAAATTTGGAAGAAGTTCGATGCCTGGGCACAATTCTCGCACTGGAATTGAAAACCCATGAGAAGACTTCCTACTTCAATGAAATACGAAGAAAGATCTTGCCCTATTTTTTATCAAAGAATATTTTGTTACGACCGCTCGGTAATGTAATTTATATTGTCCCGCCATACGTTATTCAGGAACATGAGCTAACTCAAATTTACAGCTGCATTGAAAATTTTTTAGTTGAAATCGAGCTCTAAACTAATTGTATTTTCAATCACCCGACGCTTGAAGCGGTTGCGCCGTAAGCGCATTTTCAAAAACAGTGTAGACTTTTACTTTATCCAAGTCCACGGCCTGAAGAGCAATATCATAACTTTCAAAAGGAAGAATGGTAACTAATTTGCCCTGGCCATCAAATGCAAATGAAAGATCCTGACTTTTATCCGTTATTGTAATATAGACCTTACCAGATCCGAAATCATTGTATTGCGTATATGCAGGCTGTCCTATAAAATCACTGGATACTACGGTATTCAGTTTCTCATCAAAGAGCGTCAGCTGTTTGGTCTCCTGACGAAGGATCATATATGATTTCATATTCTTTTCAGCCACCAGACTAAAATGTGCATCGACTGTATTTTTGACCAGCGGCTCGCGGGTAAGTACTTTCCCGTCGAGATTAAACTTGATTCTGAAACCGTCTCTTGAAATCAACACGAACGCTGTATTTTCTCTCGACGAACCGGCCTCTAAATAATAATCGCCGGAAGGTCTGGCGTTCAGATTCAGCGGAAAATTCTTTAGTTGTTCACCGCGCCGGTTCATCAGGTAAACGTTACCATCGTCGCGAATTGCTATGATGTAATCCTTGCCACGAATGCGATAGTGTCTTGGTGGCGCGAATAAACTTTCGCCTATGTCTTTTGGTTGCCATCCTTCGAGATTTGTTCCATCCTTATCAAACATCCAAATCTTTCCGGATTTACCCGCGACAAAAAATCTGTATTTCTTGCTGTGATCATAATCAACAAGACTAACAAATTCAATATCCTGTTCTGTAATTTTCAATGGAAATAACTTAAGGTATTCGCCGAGGCGGTCGACGACATGAAGTGCCCCGGGGGTTGCAAAGAAATATTGCAGCTTTCCATTATTAAAGTAGTCCACCTGAATCACTTCTCCTGCAATCAATCCGTTTGTTGGAATCTTCCAAAGTATTTTTCCTTCCGCTGACACAAGACTCACGTTCCAAGCGGAATCTTGAACTAGAATTTCGCTGCTTTTGTCAACGTGACTTTTGACGATGGCAAACTTGACCAGGTTGCTGTTGAAATTGGTGATGAGTTTCTCGGTAGCCTGCGGTGCTGCTTTGCGTGCAGGGTTGGCGGATT
>DASQTN010000720.1:0-14311 GCA_035641895.1 Chryseolinea sp.
AACTTGACGTGAAGCCTTACAGATTTTTAATTCTGACCCTGCTGATATTCGCGACAACTTTTGGGTTCGCCCAAAAACAGCTTGTATTGCTTAAGGGTGAAAAGGTTATGTTGCGGTTAAATCCCGGGGACGAATTCATCATCTCTTTAAAGGGAGAAAAGCGGAAATTAAACAGCTACATCAATAACCTCTTTGACACGGCAGTGATGTTGCACAAGACCATCGTACCACTTCATAAAATTGACAAGATCTATTTTAAGCATTCAGCGTTTATCAATCGGTTCGGTACATTTCTAGTGGTTGGCGGCGTCGCATACTTTGTTGTTGATCAGTTCAACACTGTGGTTGTTAGGGGTGATGATGCGTCATTGGACGAAAGTGTTACTGCAGTTTCTGCGGTGATGGTTGCTGTTGGGCTTCCAATGATGTTAGCCAAGAAAAGATATCAAAGGCTGGGTGGCAGACACAGGTTGATCGTTGTAGAAGAGGGATCTCCCTTCTATGCAGCTCCGGTTCGTGGTCTGGAAGACGAACCTTAGGATTCCAGGTGGTAGCTTAGCCGGAGCGTTAAAATATTGAATTGTGGCTGCAGGAAATTCCAATCAAAAAAACAACCTAAAATCAGATATTTCTTCATTTCGAATATATTTGCACCTTGTTACAAAAAAGAATACATTATTCATGACAACAGACCAATTGAAAGATTTAAAGGCTCGTGTTAGCGCCTTGAGGGGGTATCTTTGACTACGACCGTAAGAGCCTTGAAGTAAAAGACGAAGAATTAATTACACAGCAAGCCGATTTTTGGAATAAACCGAAAGAGGCCGAAGCCATCCTGAAAAATATACGAACCAAGAAAGTTTGGACAGACGCTTTCGACAACGTCTCCAAACTTATGGATGACCTTGACGTGCTCAATGAATTTCATGAAGCAGGAGATGTGGGAGAGGAGGAGTTGGATCGCGAATTCGAAACGACCGCAAAAGCGATTGAAGAACTGGAATTCAAAAAAATGCTGAGCAAAGAGGAGGATCAGCTGAGCGGTGTGATTGAAATTAACCCCGGCGCTGGTGGGACTGAAAGTCAGGATTGGGCCGATATGCTCAATCGCATGTATATCATGTGGGGAGAGAAGAGTGGTTATAAAGTCACGCAGATCGATTATCAGTCGGGCGATGTAGCCGGCATTAAATCCGCTACTTTAGAATTGGAAGGACCGTTCGCTTACGGGAAGCTCAAGTCTGAAATAGGCGTACATCGTTTGGTACGGATTTCTCCTTTTGATTCGAATCAGCGCCGGCATACCTCCTTCGCCTCTGTGTTTGTCTATCCTAAAGTGGATGACTCTATCGAAATTGAAATTAATCCCGCGGATATCGAGATCCAAACCTCGAGATCAGGCGGTGCAGGTGGACAAAATGTGAATAAAGTTGAAACGAAAGTACAACTTACACATAAACCAACAGGGATTGTTATCGTCTGCCAGGTTGAGCGGTCACAACACGCGAATCGTGAACGAGCAATGCAAATGCTGAAGTCAAAACTGTATCAGGTCGAGATAGAAAGACGAAACGTTGAAAGAGATAAAGTCGAAGCTGGCAAGATGAAAATTGATTTTGGGTCGCAGATCCGTAATTATGTGCTGCACCCGTATAAGTTGGTGAAGGATGCGCGCACCGGCGTTGAGCGACACGATGCGCAAACGGTTTTGGACGGCGACTTGGATGATTTTATAAAAGCTTATTTGCTGGGTGCTCAGGAAAAGGCACAAACTTAGTTTCGAGTTTCTGGTTTGAAGTTTCAGCGACACGAAGCTGTCCGCTGACTGCATAAAAACACGAGATACTCGACGCAGTCACGTTGAAGTTCGTACGCCTGGCTTTCTGCCTTCAGCTTTTTGCCTTCAGCTAAATCGTGCCTTCGTACTTTCGTTAATGGTTTTTACATTTTAAATTTCCGGATAGATCACAACTAAAATTTACAACACGCAATTCTGGCTGCTTTGTATAAGCTCGCTTCTTTTTTTTGCAAGCTTCAACATGCTTATACCAGACTTGCCTGCATATCTCACCAGTTTAGGTGGCGCCGAATACAAAGGATTTATCATTTCCCTTTTTACAATCACCGCGATGTGTTCGCGTCCTTTTAGTGGTAAGCTTGCGGATACAGTGGGACGCGTACCTGTAATGATGGTTGGATCGCTGGTGTGTTTTGTGTGTAGCCTCCTGTATCCTTTGTTATCTTCAGTAGCGGGATTTTTGCTGATGCGTTTATTTCACGGATTTTCAACCGGCTTCAAACCAACTGGTCAGGCTGCATATCTTTCTGATATTATCCCGGTCGAACGCAGGGGAGAAGCCATGGGTTTATTAGGAACCGCCAGCTCGATCGGAATGGCGGGTGGCCCTGCCGTAGGCGGCTTGTTGTCTAATCAGTTTGGCATCGATGCCATGTTCTATTGCTCCTCAGCTTTTGCCTTAATATCTGCTGTAATCCTTGCGGGGATAAAAGAAACGGTACCACAAAAACATCGCTTCCACCCGTCTCTCTTAAAAGTAAACCGCTCTGATTTATTTGAGCCGCGCGTCATTGCACCCTGCATTGTTATGGTGTTTTTGGGCTATTCGTACGGAACGGTATTTACGCTCATACCCGACTTTGGGGAATATGTAGGCATAAAGAATAAAGGCCTGCTCTTCACGTACATGACGATCGCTTCTCTCGCCGTGCGTTTGATTGGAGGGAAGGCGTCGGACACTTATGGAAGGCGGCCGGTCCTCCAAGTTTGCTCGCTGCTCGTCGTACTTGCAATGATTGTCATAGCATTTGCCGAAACAAGACTTCAGTTGATATTAGGAATAACATTTTATGGACTTGCACATGGTACTACTTCGCCAACGTTATTAGCATGGGCAACCGATCTCAGTGATCCTCGGTTCAAAGGTAAAGGGGTGGCATCGGTCTACATTTTTATGGAATTCGGAATCGGGTTTGGCGCCTTCGCCTCTGGCCTTATTTATTCGAATGATCCCGCACGGTTTGGTCTTTCTTTTGCAATTTGCAGCGCACTTGCAGGAATTGCCTTCATTTATTTATTTTTTAAGAGATCATCCAACAGAGTTACATCATGAAAAAAATTTCATTGTATCTGTTCGTCGCGGCAAGTGTTGGTGAAATCCTTTCTGAGATTTTTCCAATACCATTACTGCATCAGCTATGTAAACCATTGATCATCCTTACCCTTGCAGTCTATTATTTTCATCATAGTGAGTATAGATCAGCCGTTGTTTGGCTTGCTCTGTTGTTTTCATTTTCGGGCGATGTCCTCCTCATGTTTGAGAGTAAACAATCAAATTTTTTTCTATTCGGACTTGCTGCCTTTTTTATGGCGCATATCTTTTACATTCTCGCATATCGCCAGCACCAGGATCCTTCCATGGAAAATTCATTAAAAGGGATTCAAAAAATAAGGTTTTCTTTTCCGATCGTTCTCGCGGGCACCGGACTAATTGTAATTCTCTACCCTTCATTGGGTCCATTAAAATTCCCTGTCGTGGTTTACGCGCTGATACTGATTATCATGGTCCTGAATTCAATCTTCCGTTTTGGTCGCACCAACAATCAAAGCTTCTGGCTTGTCTTTGCAGGATCTGCATTATTTATGTTATCGGATTCGTTGTTAGCAATAAATAAGTTTTTCAAGCCGGTCCCGGGCGCGGGGCTTTGGATCATGAGCACCTATATATTTGCCCAATTTCTTATCGTCAATGGTTTAGTGCACCATATCAAAAATCAGAGTCTGTCACATGAACAAAAGCCCTGAAGCATTTTTATTTGACCTGAACGGAACCATGGTGGATGATATGGGGTATCATCTCGACGTTTGGTTCGATGTGATTACGAAAGAACTTGGGGCAAACCTCACGCGCGATGAAGTAAGAAGTCAGATGTATGGCAAAAATGAGGAAGTACTCATCAGAATCTTCGGAGAAATTAAATTCAAACAATTTGATTTTAAAGCGATCTCACAAGCAAAAGAGGAACGCTATCAGGAAATTTATAAACCTCATCTAACACTTTTGCCGGGCCTTCTTGATTTCCTTCGTGTGGCAAGGAAAAAGCAAATCAAAATGGCAATCGGTTCGGCGGCACCGCCATTCAACATCAATTTTGTCTTGGACAATTTAAATATCCGTGAATATTTCCAAGCCGTTGTGAGTGGTGTTGATGTAGTTGAAAGTAAACCTCATCCGGAGGTTTTCCTGGAAGCGGCCAAACGTTTAGGTATAAACCCCACATCTTGCATCGTATTTGAAGACGCCCCAAAGGGTGTTGAAGCTGCGGCAAATGCGGGAATGAAATGCATCGTCGTGACAACTATGCACAGCCCGCAAGAATTTTCGCATTATGATAATGTCAAATTATTTATTGAGGACTTTCGCGATAACCGTCTCTCAACTCTTTTATTTACAAAGCATTAGGAAGAAATAGGATTACGGCGCGAAGTAAAAAAACAATAATTGTTATATATACACTTATTAAAAATAAGCTTATATTTGCATCCCCGTTCAAACGGTTGAAATAATCACTTATGAAATCAGACCAATTAGTCATCGGTGTGGATTATGGAACGGACTCCGTGCGTTCTATTTTAGTAAATGCATCCACAGGTACGGAGGTCGCGTCGTCGGTTTTCTATTACCCTCGATGGCGAGATGGCCTGTACTGCGATCCCTCCAGGAATCAGTTCCGTCAGCATCCTCAGGATTATATCGACGGATTGGAAACAACAATAAAGGAATGTTTGAAGCAGGCTGGTTCCGCGGCTCGGAATAATGTGCGCGCAATTTCGGTCGATACGACCGGATCCACACCTATTGCAGTCGATAAAAATGGAGTTCCCCTGTCCTTAAAAACAGAATTTCAAAGTAATCCCAATGCTATGTTCGTCTTGTGGAAGGACCACACGGCAACGAACGAAGCAGCTGCAATCAACGAACATGCTGAGCGGTTTGATATCGATTACTTGCAGTTCGTGGGCGGTATTTATTCGTCCGAATGGTTTTGGGCAAAACTTCTCCACATATTACGACACGATGAGGCTGTACGCACTGCGTGTTACTCCTGGGTAGAACATTGTGACTGGATCCCTTTCCTACTGACAGGTGGAAGCGACGCCACGCAACTTAAACGGGGAGTGTGTTCAGCGGGCCACAAGGCATTATGGGCTGCTGAATTCGGAGGGCTGCCACCGGACAATTTTTTTGCTTCTCTCGACCCTCTGTTAAAAGGCTTTACATCGCGACTTTTTCAAGATACACATACTTCCGACAAAGCAGCGGGCCACTTGAGCAAGGAATGGTCGGATCGACTAGGCCTCGCCGAAAATGTAATTGTAGGTATCGGAGCTTTCGATTGTCACATGGGGGCGGTTGGAGGTCAGATTGAACCTTACCACTTGAGCAAAGTAATGGGTACAAGTACCTGCGACATGATGGTAGTTCCCAAAGCTGATATGAAAGACATAATGGTAAAAGGAATTTGCGGCCAGGTCGACGGGTCCATTATTCCTGGAATGATTGGCTTGGAGGCGGGACAATCGGCATTCGGCGATACATATGCATGGTTTAAAAATACTTTGGCTTGGCCAATTAAAACCTTATTAAATTCATCGTCGCATATAAGTGCTGAGGTCGCAGCTAAATTGAATGAAGAAATGCTGGATAAGCTTATTCCCGAATTGACTCGTCAAGCATCAGCCATCCCGTTGGCGGAGGAAAACGAGTTGGCCATCGATTGGCTTAATGGCCGTCGGACTCCAGATGCCAACCAACTTTTAAAGGGAGCAATAACCGGATTAAGCCTTGGTAGCGACGCTCCACACCTTTTTAAAGCATGGGTTGAAGCTACTTGCTTCGGTGCAAAAGCAATTGCCGACCGATTTATTGATGAAGGAGTCCCGATAAAAGGATTGATCGGACTGGGAGGAGTGGCGAGGAAATCTCCTTACATCATGCAAGTATTGGCAGACGTGATGAACATGCCAATAAGGATTCATAAGTCGGAACAAACTTGCGCGTTAGGGGCCGCGATGTTTGCAGCTACCGCTGCAGGCATATATTCAAAAGTTGAGGATGCGATGGATGCCATGGGCCAAGGTTTTGACTTAGAATACAAGCCCAATCCTAAGGCCGCAGCAATTTACAGGACACGCTTTCAGAAGTATATGAAAATCGGAAGTGGACTGGAACAGGTAACCTTAAAAAAATCCGATACCGTATTAACGGGGTTATAGCCCGCATCTCGTAAGAACGCCTAACCTACAACCCCGATGCCGAAGTACGACCACATTCAACAAGCTGCCTATACGGCAAACATGCAATTGCCAAAATTGGGATTGGTCGTTTTTACTTTTGGAAATGTTAGTGCCGTAGACCGTGCCCTCGGCGTTTTTGCTATCAAGCCAAGCGGTGTTCCGTATGACGACCTGTCTCCAGAAAAAATGGTGATTGTGGATTTTGACGGAAAGACAGTAGCTGGCAATCTTCGACCGTCGTCAGATACAAAAACGCATGCTGTCCTATACAAAAACTGGTCGTCGATTGGTGGGATCGTGCATACACATTCGACGTACGCAACGGCCTGGGCACAGGCCCAACGCGATATCCCGATTTTTGGCACAACACACGCTGACCATAATACAGTCGATATACCCTGTGCGCCACCAATGAGCGATAAAATGATCCAGGGTGACTACGAGTACGAAACCGGGTTTCAGATTATGAATTGCCTGAAAGATCGAAATTTGAGCCACGAGGAATTGGAGATGATAATCGTAGGAAATCATGCACCTTTTACCTGGGGCAAGACACCTGAAAAAGCGGTGTATAATAGCGCCGTCCTCGAAACCATCGCTCATATGGCTTTATTAACGGAACAAATTAATCCGCAGGCTCCGCGGCTAAAGGATGCTTTGATAAAAAAACATTTTGAGCGCAAACATGGACCTGAATCATATTATGGTCAATGATTGATTTATATTGACCCTATTGCAAAAACCTAAGTACTTGAAACCTAAAGCCTACAATACCGTGAAAAAAATCTTATTGTTAGTCCTGCTGTTTGGTTCGATAGCTGGCCAAGCGCAGAAAGCGGATTACCCCATCCAGGTCGTCCCCTTTACAAAGGTAAAGTTGACTGATAGTTTTTGGTTACCCCGAATCAAAGTCAATCATACTGTTACAATTCCCGCATCCTTCGAACGCTGCGAAGAGACAGGACGTGTGAAAAATTTTGAAATGGCAGCCGCTAAGAGCGGTAAGTTTTGCACGATTTATCCTTTCGACGATACTGATATTTATAAGACCATAGAGGGCGCATCGTTTTCCCTGAGCCTGTATCCTGACAAAGCAATGGAGGATTACATCGATTCGTTGATCGTCAAGATTAAAAATGCACAGGAGCCCGATGGATATTTATATACCGCCAGGACAATCAATCCAGATGCGCCGCACCTGTGGGCAGGTACCGAACGGTGGGTGAAGGAACGGGAGTTAAGTCACGAGTTGTATAACTCGGGTCATTTGTATGAGGCTGCAGCTGCACACTATCAGGCTACAGGAAAAAGGAATTTACTGGATATCGCCTTAAAGAATGCCGACCTTGTTTGTGCCACATTCGGTCATGATAAAAAGCATGTTGCGCCTGGTCACCAGGTTGTAGAAATGGGGCTGGTGAAATTGTATCGCATTACAAACAAAAAGGAGTATCTCGAAACAGCAAAATATTTTATAGAAGAACGCGGGCATTTCAAGGGATATGACAGCAACAGCCGTGATCCTTGGAAAAGTGGCGCGTATTGGCAGGACCATGTACCCGTAGTAGAGCAATATGAAGCTGTTGGCCACGCAGTCCGTGCGGGCTATTTATACTCGGCAATGGCCGATGTGGCCGCACTGACAGATGATAAGGCTTTTCTTAATGCCATTGACTCTATCTGGAATAATGTAGTAAGCAAAAAAATTTATGTGCAGGGTGGTGTGGGCGCCGTTGGCGATGGGGAACGATTTGGAGGTAATTATGAATTGCCGAATCTCACCGCTTACAACGAAACCTGCGCAGCAATTGCGAATGTCTATTGGAATCATCGTATGTTCCTGCTTCACGGTGATTCAAAGTATATTGATATTCTTGAAAAATCTCTTTACAACGGATTGATCTCAGGTGTTGGAATGGATGGTAAGTCTTTTTTCTACACCAATGCCATGGAGATCAAAAATGGAATGCCTCATAAGGATATGGAGGAAAGCCGTTCCGGATGGTTTCCTTGCTCCTGCTGTCCTACTAATGTAACAAGACTCATCCCATCCATTCCCGGATACATGTATGCGCAAAAGGATAATAACTTATACGTTAATCTGTTTGCCACGAGTAGTACCGCGATCGAGGTAAACAAAAAAGCCATTCAACTCACCCAACAAAATAATTATCCGTGGGATGGAAACTTGGTTTTCAATGTAACTCCCAAATCGCCCATAGCACTGAACATATTGATTCGGATTCCCGGGTGGGCGCAAAACAAGGCAATGCCTTCGTCACTATATACCTTTGAAAACAATTCCTCTGAAAAAGTTACAGTCACAATAAACGGCAAACCAGCGGAGTACAAGATCGAGAATGGCTACGCGGTGTTATCCAAAACATGGAAAAAGGGAGATGTTATTACGGTGAACTTACCGATGGAGGTTCGTAAGGTGGTTGCTGATCCTCGCGTTGCAGATGACCTTGGAAAAGTTGCGTTGCAACGCGGGCCTCTGATTTATTGTGCTGAATGGGCCGATAACAACGGAACGGCTACTAACTTCATCTTACCTGAGAACATGCAATTTTCCACGGAGTTTCGAAAGGACTTATTAAACGGTGTAACTGTAATGAAAAGCGAGGCTATCGCTGTGGTGATCGATGACAGGGGCCTGAACGTCACTACCGTCCCACGACCCTTTACCGCTATTCCATATTATGCTTGGGCCCATCGCGGAAAAGGCGAGATGATGATTTGGTTTCCAAAAAAGGTTACAAACATCGATCTGATATCAAGATAGTCTATTTCAATAATTAATAATAAAATGATCAATCTGAAGACTTTGGAAGTGTGGTTTGTGACCGGTAGCCAAAATTTATATGGTGAAGAGACATTAAATCAAGTCGCCGCACACTCCCAACAAATTGTAAAAGAACTTGATGCCTCTCCATTAATCCCACTTCGTGTGATTTTCAAACCAGTGTTGAAGACGCCCGAAGAAATATTTTCACTATGCCAGGAGGCAAATACCACAAAAAACTGCGTCGGTATAGTTGCCTGGATGCATACATTTTCACCAGCAAAAATGTGGATTGGAGGTCTCAAAGTTCTCTACAAGCCTTTGCTGCAACTACACACACAATTCAACCGCGATATTCCATGGAGTACCATCGACATGGATTTTATGAACCTAAATCAGAGCGCGCACGGTGATCGCGAGTTTGGTTTTATTTTGTCACGCATGCGTTTGAATCGGAAAGTTGTTGTCGGCCATTGGCAAGATAAAAATGTTCAGCAGCGTATGGAGGCATGGATGCGTGCGGCCAGTGGGTGGCATGACCTGCAAGGTGCCAGGTTCTGCAGGTTTGGTGATAACATGCGACAGGTTGCGGTAACGGATGGGGACAAGGTTGAGGCGGAGATCAAATTTGGATATTCTGTAAACGGATACGGGGTCGGTGATCTGGTCAAGGTAATAAATGAAGTTTCTGACGCAGAGGTGACGAAGCTGGCCGGTGTTTACGAAGAACAATACGCAGTGGTGACACCTTTAAAAAAAGGTGGTGATAGACATCAGGCCCTTAGGGATGCTGCAAAGATTGAAACGGGACTCCGAAATTTTTTGACCAGCGGAGGCTTCAAAGGCTTCACCGATACTTTTGAGGACCTGCATGGAATAGTTCAATTACCGGGGATAGCCGTTCAACGCCTAATGGCCGAAGGTTATGGGTTTGGTGGCGAGGGTGATTGGAAAACATCGGCGCTCGTTCGCGCCATGAAGGTTATGGGAAGCGGCCTGAAAGGAGGGAACTCTTTCATGGAAGACTACACCTATCATTTCGACCCTGCAAATCCTTTGGTTCTGGGAGCGCATATGCTCGAGATCTGTGAGTCCATCGCTGATGGTAGGCCTTCCTGCGAGATCCATCCTTTGGGAATAGGAGGTAAAGCTGACCCGGTTCGCCTTGTATTTAATAGCGCTGCAGGCCCCGCGTTGAATGCATCGGTCATTGATATGGGTAACAGGTTCAGACTTTTAGTGAATGAGGTCGAGGCTGTTGCGCCCCAACAGGAACTTCCAAAGCTTCCCGTTGCGCGAGTTTTGTGGAAGCCATATCCGGATATGCATACAGGTTGTGCGGCCTGGCTTTACGCTGGAGGTGCTCATCACACCTGTTACAGTCAAAATCTTTCATCGGAGCACCTTGAAGATTTTGCAGAAATGGCTGGGATCGAATATGTTCGCATAACCAAAGGAACCGATCTCTACGAATTCAAGAACATGTTGCGCTGGAATGAGATGTATTATCGTTAGAAAAAACTTCCTTAAACTTTATCGAAACCTTAACTAAACCAATATTCCTATATGCAACGATTTGAAACGCTGGACTGGATAGTGATTGGCATTTACTTCTTGCTCATCGCAGCCCTCGCTATCTGGACTATGACCCGAAAGCAAAAAAACACCGAAGATTATTTTTTGGCTGGACGTAATCTCGGATGGTTCGTTGTAGGAGCGTCGATCTTCGCTTCCAATATTGGATCGGAACACGTGGTCGGATTGGCTGGCGCTGGCGCTGGTGGAAAGATTCCGATGCTTATTTATGAATTGCACGCATGGTTGGTAATTACGTTAGGATGGGTGTTTCTTCCCTTTTATATGCGAAGTGGTGTTTTCACGACGCCGGAATTTTTAGAGCGACGATTCAATGCTAACACCCGCTGGTTTCTTAGTGTATTTTCGCTTGTCGCATATGTCCTTACAAAGGTATCGGTTACAGTATATGCTGGCGGTATTGTAATATCTTCTATTTTGGGTATTGATTTTTGGACAGGTGCTTTAGTTACCGTCATCTTGACGGGCGTCTACACCGTGCTCGGTGGCATGCGGGCTGTGGTATATACTGAGGCACTTCAAACTGTAGTCTTAGTCCTCGGAGCGGGTACTTTAACAATTGTTGGCTTGAATTCGGTAGGCGGATGGGATGGAATGCGATCATCCCTTGAGCCCGGTTACCTCAACATGTGGCGCTCCGCCTCTGATCCTGACTTTCCCTGGCCTAGCCTCGTGATTACAAGCTCTATTGTCGGCATGTGGTATTGGTGCACGGATCAGTATATTGTTCAACGGGTACTGTCAGCTCGCAATATTACACAGGGAAGGCGTGGAACTATCTTCGGTGGATTGTTAAAATTGCTTCCAGTATTCCTTTTCCTGATTCCAGGTGTTGTAGCCCTTGCGTTGAAAAACAGAGGCGAACTACATTGGGATTCTCCGGATGAAGCTTTTGCCGCCCTGTTGATGAATAAAATGCCAGCGGGTCTGCGTGGCATTGTAGCAGCAGGTTTATTGGCAGCGTTGATGAGTTCGCTCGCGTCTGTCTTCAATTCCTGTTCAACATTATTCACCGTGGATATCTATAAAAAGCTTCGTCCCAACACGCCGGAGAAACAGCTGTTGAACATCGGGCGGATTGCCACCGTCATCGTCGTGATCCTTGGAATTCTTTGGATACCCATTATGCAGAATATTTCCGGAGTGCTGTACGAATATTTACAATCTGTTCAATCGTACATTGCCCCACCCATCACGGCCGTATTTCTTCTCGGTATCTTTCATAAACGAATCAACAGTACAGGAGCCCTCACTACTTTGATTGTCGGATTGATAGTGGCATTTTTGCGAATTGCACTTGAACTGGCAAGCGATAGTTTGGATCCCAACGGGATAATATATGCGTTAGCCAAAGCAAACTTCCTCACGTTTGCAGCATGGTTTTTCCTATTCTCAATAATTATTTGTGTCGTGGCGAGTCTGCTAACACCTGCACCATCTCCCGAACAAATACAGGGGCTTACCTATAGCACAGTAACTCAGGAACAAAAAGATGCAAACCGAAATAGCTACAACATCTGGGACATTGTTTTTTCGTTGATTGTAGTAGGAATAGTGATATACGTTATGATCAGCTTTACTGGATAATATTCGAGACTAAATTTGCCAATTGATTTTGATAATATTGGAGGAAAAGGCTTATCAGACAGATAGGCTTTTTCCATTTGTTCCTAGATACTAAGAACCCCATGCCATGGACATAAATAAATACAAAAGTCAGGATCGAATACTTGTCGCCGTCGACTGCATTATTTTCGGATTCGATGGAAAACAGCTTCAGGCGCTGTTGATAAAACGGGGTTTCGAACCTGAAAAAGGTAAATGGTCGCTCATGGGCGGCTTTACAAATCACAATGAAAGCACCGACGAGGCCGCTGTGCGAGTACTTAATCAGCTGACAGGCATGAATAACATTTATATGGAGCAGTTGTACTGCTTTAGCGATGTAAATCGTGATCCTGCTGGGCGTGTGATTTCCATCGCTTACTTTGCGTTAATTAACATCGAAGATTACAACGAACAAATGCAATTCGAGCATGAAGCACGTTGGTTTCCCTTGGATAAGATACCTGATCTTATTTTTGATCACTTGGAAATGGTAGCTAAAGCGAAAGATCGACTCCAGCAAAAAGTGGCGAATCACCCCATCGGGTTTGAGCTGTTACCTGAAAAATTCACACTTCCTCAATTGCAAAATCTGTATGAAGCGGTTTATGAAAGCCCGCTTGACAAAAGGAATTTCACGCGAAAAATTCTTGCGCTCGGAATATTAAACCGATTGGACGAAAAGAATAAAGCTACTTCCCGTAAAGGAGCATTCTATTACGTATTCGACAAGAAGAAATACGGCAAACTAAGCGAGGTCGGAGTAAAATTTATCTGATTCTATTTTAGGGTTAAACCCTCATAATTCGACCCTTTCAATCGATAGAATATCTTTCAATAATAATGTGTTTATTTTACACTTATTATTATCTTGAGTCACCTTTTTGAGCAGGTTTGAGATTCGGAGAGTCGGTAGAATTCGCAAAAGAAAATTCCAGATGCATTTATTTAGTAGGAAGCTTTATGCCGAAATGTGTACCCTATTGGTAGTCCCAGTATTCAAAATCAAAACTGCGAAGGCATAAAAAAGATGATGCGGTGGCTAACACGGGCAAAGGTAATGTCAGCACAAATTGTTTTTATGCTGCTGATTTCTTCGTGCTCTGATGAGCCGGAAGAGGATGTGCCGGCGAATCCAGTTCCACCACCCGAACAAATTCCATTTAATATCGACGATATCTCGGATACGTATCCAACGCTAACTTCGTTCGAACAGCGCGCGAGATGGGGACCGTACAATACGCATGACCCATCAATACTGAAAGAGGGCGAATACTATTATTGCTACAGCACAGATGCAGCCTACGGAATAACGGTTCCCCCAGGCATTCAAATTCGAAGATCCAAAGATTTAATTGCGTGGGAGTTCGTTGGATTCGCCTTTGATGCGTTGCCAAAACAAGGTTCGGATTATATAAAAGCAGGTAACGGTACACCGTTTAATTCGCTATGGGCTCCCTATGTTTTAAAAGTTGGCAATGAGTTTAGACTTTATTATTCGCTTTCGTCTGCGACACCGAGACTGAGTGCTATCGGATTGGCAACTTCCTCTAATCCACGTGGGCCGTGGACCGAAAAAGGCTTGGTTGTTACTTCAAAAAATGACAACTCGATTCAAACAAATGCTATTGATCCGTCGGTGATCGTGACATTAGGTGGTGATCATTGGATGTATTATGGATCTGCGTGGGATGGAATCTATATTTTGAAACTGGACCCATCGACTGGCCTGGCGGCTTCTGTCGGTGACAAAGGTTCGCGTATTGCTCAACGGGGCTTTACCGGAAGTGCGATCAATGGAAATATTGAAGGACCAGAGATTATCTACAATGCTGATTTGAATAAATATTTTCTGTTTATAGCGTATGACTGGCTGGAAACAAAATACAACGTTAGGGTTGGACGTTCAGATACTCCCGAGGGACCGTTTCTCGACTTCAACGGGAAAAACATAAACGAAGAGGAGGATCATGGACCAATGATCCTTGCACCATACAAATTTTCGAATC
>DASQTN010000721.1:0-2997 GCA_035641895.1 Chryseolinea sp.
AGAGGTTCAAGAGATAAAAAATAAGGCTTAAAACCCACCGAATTTGAGTTCAGAATAAGGGATATTGAGTATCCCTTATTTTTTTAAAGCAGCAGCGAAGCCGGTGATTTTAGTTTCTAATGATTTAGATGCTCTAACCAAGGGAAGGCGAACGTTTGCACTACAAATGCCCATTGATTCAAGCAGGGCCTTTACGCCAACTGGATTTCCTTCTTCGTACATCGGACCGTTTATCTCCAATAGTTTGAAAATTTGCTGACTTGCTTTGCCGAACTCCGCGGCAAAAGCGTACTCTTTCATTTTCTTGAATATCTGCGGATACGCATTGGCTAACACGGATATCACACCCTTCGCTCCGATAGAATACATTGCAACGGTTTGCATATCGTCGCCGGAAAGAAGCAAAAAGTCTTTCGGCATATATTTCGAAATTTTCATGCATTGCTCCAGATTTCCTGAGGCCTCTTTCGTACCAATGATGTTTTCGTGCTCTGCTAGCCGAAGCGTCGTTTCCGCTGTGAGGTTGCTGGACGTCCTGCCGGGTACATTGTATAATAAAACCGGAACGGGACTTTGATCAGCGATTACCTTAAAGTGCTGAATAATGCCCTCCTGAGGAGGTTTGCTATAATAAGGACTCACTGACAACAGCGCAGTGACGCCATCGAAATCCGTTGATTTGATAGAATCTATTACGTGTTGAGTATGATTTCCCCCAATGCCGAAAACGATAGGAAGATTATGGAGATTATTGTTTTTAACAAATTCAAGAACTTTCTTCTTCTCTTCTTCTGAACAGGTTGCAGCCTCTCCTGTAGTACCCATTACCACGTAGTAATCGACACCCTTGGCCGTGTATTGTAGAAGTTTTTTTAACGCTTTGTAATCAACTTCCAGCGTGTCAGTAAACGGAGTAATCAGGGCCACGCCTGTTCCGTACAATTTTTTCATGTCTGTAAAAGTGTTGAAGTGTTGAAGCCCGCCTACCGCAGGCCGGTGCTAAGTGTTGAGGTTTCCCGGGTTATAGTTTGGCCGCAAGCTACAAATTGGATGTAAGAGATTCACCTCTGGTAGAATTCATTTTTTAAATTATTTCAGCTGGCTAGTATATTTATAAATGCCTTCGATCAGCGATTGATTACTGTTAATGGATTCAATCATAAACTCAAAGTACGGCCGCCCTTGTTCCCACGATCGACCTACCCGGCAACGTGCTTTTCCCCGTGCTAGCAAATACAGAATGAATGGGTTTGGGTTAATGTCAATATAAAAAAGAAAATCAAACGGAGCTTCCGAAAAGCGCAGGGCATTGTCAGCCGTTATTTTTCCCCAGAAGGAAAGATCTTTTTCAGAAAAAAAATCAAACTTGAAGTCATAATTTTCCTTGTCTTCAGGGAGAAATTCTATCACTTGCACTTTTTTTCCGTCATGCTCCAATTTTTTAATGAACTCCTTGACCGACTCGTGTTTTTGCTTGTCTTCTACGGTAAATATGACGCCTACATTTAATGCCTGCTGATATGGCACGGTACTGCGTGAAGCTTTGTTTTTTTTGAGCTCCCAATCTGTTCTTACTTTCAAAAGTTTAAGCCTCATTATCTTGGATACCCGATTAGCCTTTTAATAATTTTTCAAATTCTTTTTCCGAAATAACTTTGACGCCCAGCTTCTCCGCTTTTGCTAATTTAGACGGCCCCATATTATCCCCCGCTACCAAGTAGTCGAGCTTTCCTGATACGCCTGATAGTAACCGTCCTCCATTTTTTAAAATTATTTCATGAAGTTGTTCACGATCATAGTGTTCAAAAGTACCAGATATTACGAATGATTTTCCGTCAAGCACATTACTTTCTTTTTCCGGCTCTTTTGCATCACTTTGAAATTGAAGGCCTGCCGTCTTCAAGCGTTCAATTTCGACCCTGCTTTCAGGCTTCCGAAAGAAATCATAAATACTTTGCGCAATCTTTTCTCCAATTTCCGGCGCGGCCAGCAGTTCTTCAACTGAAGCATTTGCAATCTTGTCAATGGATTTGAAGTAGCGTGCAAGTTTTTCTGCAACTGTCTTTCCCACATACCTGATTCCAATAGCGAAGAGAACGCTTTCAAATGGTACAGTTTTAGAATTTGCGATACCATCCAACAAGTTTTTGACGGATTTGTCCTTGTAACCTTCGAGGCGAAGAACGTCTTCACGCTTAAGGTCATACAAGTCCGCAGGACTCCTCACCAAATTGAGTTCATAAAGTTGGTGAATGGTCCTTTCGCCTAACGAATCGATATCCATGGCCTTACGCTGAATGAAATGTTCAATACGGCCTTTGATCTGCGGAGGGCATCCAAGTATGTTTGGGCAATAAAATGCGGCTTCGCCCGCAACCCGAATCAATTTAGTTCCACACTCCGGGCAGTTGGTCACATATACGACTGGCTTGGATTCCGAGGTGCGCTTTTCACTGTCAACACCCGTTACTTTTGGAATGATCTCTCCGCCCTTTTCCACAAATACATAATCGCCAATGTAAAGATCCAGACGTGCAATTTCATTTGCATTATGAAGGGAAGCCCGCTTGACGGTAGTACCCGCTAAAAATATAGGCTCGAGCTCTGCAACGGGTGTCACAGCCCCCGTTCTTCCCACTTGATAACTTACTCCGTTAAGTCTTGTGCTCATATTCTGAGCCTTATACTTATAGGCAATGGCCCATCGGGGACTCTTAGCCGTGTAACCCAGCAGTTGTTGCTGCTCAAGATCATTGACCTTAATTACTACTCCATCGGTCTCAAGTGGAAGTTCTTGCCTTTTTGTTTCCCAGTGATTGATGTACTTTAAAACATCATTGATATTCTTACATTTTTTATAAGTAGGAGATACGTTAAACTTCCATGATTCCAGTTTATGGATACTTTCTTCATGTGTGTTCAGTCCCGTTTCATCGCCCATAAGGTAATAGACAAAACAATCAAGCTTGCGTCTGGCGACCTCAGACGAATCCTGCA
>DASQTN010000722.1:0-8580 GCA_035641895.1 Chryseolinea sp.
CGCGCACTATTCTTAGTGGCTCTTCCCAAATTTTCCTCATCCCAAGCCTCTGGCAAGAGCGTAGCTGCTTCTGTTAAGTCAATGATAGCTTGATCTAAGAGTTCCGTACCGGTGGAATTTGCCGGATATGCGTCATCCAGACTGGTAATACGTTCGGTAACCAATGGTGCGGTTCCAAAGATATTCCACAGATTGAAATACATTAACGAACGCAAAAAGAGCGCTTCTCCCCGGTGATACTCATCTGCGTTAGAGGTTTCCTCATACGCTAAACTGCCGTTCTCAATGATTTTTTCCATTACTATGTTTGCGCGGGCAATGATTTGATACGAGAAATTGAAGTACCTGCTTAATTCTCCATCATCTCCTTCGAGTGTAGAAAAAATTTCAGTAGAAGTTGCTCCTGGCGTTGTCAGATCATCAGAGGGCAGCAACCATATACTTTGCAAATTATCGTCACCGGAGCCACCTCTTTTATAGAAGTAACTTAATTTGGCATAGGTGCCAAAAACGGCTTCTGTCATTTGTGCTTCATTCTGAAAAAACGATGCTTCAGTATTCCCGATAGGATCAAGATCAATTGTTGCTTCATTACACGCACTTATACTCGTGGCGAATAGAATGCAATAGATGAATAGAAATTTTAATATTTTCATTTTTCTATTATTTAAAAAGTCAAAAGCCCAGATTAATACCGAACATCAGTGTGGTTGGCGTACTGTCGTCCTCAGGATCTAAGCCACTGTAAGGGGAAACAACAAACACGTTGGAAAGGGATGTAAACACGCGCAGGTTTGTTGCGTGCATTTTTTGTAACAATGTGCTGCCGCTACTAAGGTTATAACCCAATTGCACATTCTGCAATCTGAAGAAATCAGCGTCTTCAACCCAACGATTAGAAAACCTCGCATTGTCGGAAGGGTCGCCGGCAATTGCACGTGGCATAGTAGTCGATGGATTTTCAGTAGTCCACCTGCCGTTCACGGAAGTAAGGGCGTTTACACCGCCATTGACCATTGATTCCCCGTTCCACCTTACATTATTGATACGTTGCACATCGCCGAGTCCTCTAAATGTTAACCCGAAGTCAAATCCTTTATAATCCAGATTCACACCAATGCCGTAGAAAAATCCGGGAATGGTTTTACCAAGGTAAGTCTGATCATAACCGTTGGTTATTCCGTCAGGATTACGATTCAAATAAGCATCTTCCCCATCCTCTGGCAAGGCCGGTCCGTTTAGATCATTAAAATAGATATCTCCCGGTGACAGTTGTGTTTCGTTTCCTGGATCTGAATTGCTTAATCTCCATTCATCGATTTCTTCCTGGTTCTGGAAAATACCACCCATTTGGTAGCCATAGATGTAATTAATAGGATACGCCACCTCTATTCGTTCATGTTCTTCTTCATTACCCTGAGGTCGGTTGCGATAAAGTTTAGTCACCCTGTTCTTAACTGTTGTTAAATTGGCTGTGGCATGAATACCTAAATCGCCAATTCTTTCATTAAACCCGAGTTGCATTTCAATACCGCTGTTTTCAACTGTAGCAAGATTTACAACCGGGTTGTTCAATGCACCAATTACCTTTGGTATTTCAATGCTTTGCAAGATGCCTTCCGTTAACCGGTGGTAGTATTCAAACGTGAAGGAAAATTTTGTTTTAAAAAACAGAGCATCGAAGCCAATGTTTTGTGTTGTTACAGTCTCCCAGGTCATGTCGACAATTGGAAAGTCTCCAAGGACAGCGCCATTAACGATAGTGCCTGGTGTAGGGGTTGGGTTAGAACCAACTGCGTATTTGGGATTGCTGTTTACCAGGGATAAATACGCAAAATCGCGTGTTTCCTGATTTCCTGCTTTACCCCAACCTAGACGAAATTTGAGATCATCTAGCCAACCCGTTGTTCCAGCCATGAAACTTTCGGCGGAAATCCGCCACGCCGCTGCGAGAGCGGGAAAAGTTCCCCACTTGTATCCAGGGGCAAACTTTGAAGATCCGTCACGCCTTACCGTTGCGTCGAGATAATATTTACTTTTATAGTTGTAGCTTACCCTGGCCATATAACCGAGCAGCCCGGAACGATTTCGTTCAACAAATAAGCTTTTGTTTTCGGGCAATATACCTTCATCCATTCTACGCTGATCAAAGTCAAGAATTCCGGTCTTGCTCACGGATTGATCAATGTTGTTCCAATTATATTTTTGATCCATGGCATTTAACACAATGTCAAACTTATGGTTGCCAAAACTTTTGTTGTAGCCGATCAGAAATTCTTTTACGATGTTTATGTTCTCGCTTTGTCTCCTGCCATACGTGGAACCGTTGGAATTAAGTGTCCCCGACTGAGCACTATATAAACCTGCCTCAGGCAGGGAAAATGTTTCTTTTGTATTGGTGTAATAGTCTACACTGAAAGTACCGCGTAACCGCAGGCCTTTTAGAGGGCTTATTTCCGCGTAAACTGAACCGAGATTTCGTAACAGCGCACGTTGATCATAAACTAATGGAGCAATGGCTAAAAAGTTATCTCGAGTGGAATTTCCATATCCCCGAGAATTAACTTCTCCGCCCACTGTACCTGCTGGATAAGCAAATCCATTGGGTTGATTAGGATCAAACAAGGGCTGCCAGGGATTTATCAAGGAGGCGTTCTCGATTCCAGGTCCACTGTCGGTATCGGTTTCAGAGTAAATTAGACGAAAGGATTCACCCATCTTTAACCAATTTGTGAGTTGGTGATCGGAATTGATGAAAAAGGAATAACGACTGAACTGACTTTTATAAAGAGCGTTCTCCTGATTGGCATATCCCGCGCCTAGGGCATACGTGCTTTTTTGCGAGCCACCTGATATGCTTACATTATAATCCTGGATAGCAGCATTTTTAACAACGGCTTCATCCATCCAATTGTATGTCGGGTTGTTCCCTAAATATTCCGGTGAGCTGGGATCGTATAAAGTTCCAAAGTCGTTAGCATCTCTACCTTCTACAGTATTATTATTCCATGCTTCATTATAAAGATCGACGTACTGCTGAGTATTAAGCACGTCATATTGCTTCCTGATATTTTGAATCCCATAGTTGGCTGAAAAATTAATGCGCGCGTTTCCTTCTTTTCCTCTTTTGGTTTGTATGAGGATAACACCATTCGAAGCACGCACACCGTATATTGCAGTGGCGGATGCGTCTTTTAAGACCGATATCGATTCAATGTCGTTTGGGTTAATCATATTCATGATGTTTACTGGTCCGCGCAAATCCTGCACCCTGTCAACACTGCTTCCGGCGCCTCCTTCCGTGATTGGGACACCGTCAATAACATAAAGAGGGTCATTAAAACCAAGTGAACTGACACCTCGAATTCTTATAGTAGGCCGTGCGTTTGGATCAGAACCAGGGTTAGAAACAAATACACCAGCCATCTTGCCTTGCATGGCAAGCTCTGGTGTCATCCGAACTTCATTATTGAGCTCCTTGGAGTTAAGCGAGGAAATCGATCCTGTTAAATCTTTTTTATCACGCTCACCATAGCCGATTACAACCACTTCCGAAAGTGTGTTGACATCAGGCGTCAAGGCGATGTTGATTGTGGATTGACTACCGACAATTCTTTCTTCTTGACGATAACCAATAAACGAAAAAACCAGAACTGAATTTTCGTCGGCTACAGAAAGGTTGTATTTTCCTTGTGAGTCTGTCGCCGTACCGTTGGTCGTTCCCTTCTCAAGAACGTTTACACCCGGCACGGCTAGCCCTGCCTCGTCAACGACGCTACCACTTACCTGAACTGCGAAATGAATTTTTTCTGAGGCAGCTTCTTCAACTTCTGTGGGGTGGAGAACCACTTCGTCATCTAAAACCTCCCAGGAAACACCAGACGTAAACAACTTCTGCAACACCTCTTCTAACGTCGCGCTGTCAACTGAGATAGAAACTCTGTTTTCAGTCTGCTTGAGGTTTGAACTGTAATTAAAAACGATCGAAGTTTGGTCTTCGATGGAGGAAAGGATATGATGAATTTTCCTGTTCTTGAAGTCCAGAGACACTTTCTTATCGAGAATCTCTTGGCCGCGCGAATCGGCAGCACAAACCAATGATCCGAAGGTGATCGCGATAATAAACTGTGCCAGAGATATTTTCATAATTAGAAAAAATACATATTGATTCCATCTATGTTTTTTCATAGTTTTAAAAAGGTTTTTGTTTCAAATCGGACGAAAATCAGATTGCATCCAGAATCAGTGGATGCGCAATTGAACCAAAGCCGTTGATGGTCGAACATCGCGGCTTTGTTTTTTACACTTATGTAGAATTATCCATAGGCTACTCTATTTAGTTATTGACATCCCTTTCCACTTATTACAATTACCCCATCATGTTGACTATAGGAAGCACCTATAGCCTTGCAAATGATATTGAGTCTGTTATAAATACCACTATTGTTGAAGGTGGTTGTCACCTTGCATCTTTCAAAAACATCGTCCTGAAATTTAATTTCAATACCATAAATGTCCTCCAGTGCGTCGATAACCTCGGTGAATGGGGCAGCTTCAAATTTCAGCTTTCGTCTTACTTCCTCTTGTGGTTTAAGAGCTTGAGGTGTTTCAACAAGCGCTTTTGATACGCTGGTTTGCGCCCTGCTGTAGATCGCCTGTTGATTGGCAAGCAGTATAACGTTACTCTCTTTTTTATTTTCTGTTTTGTCAGCCCGCGTGTGAATGGCGACTTTTCCAGTTTTAACAGCTACAGTAATATTTTCATCTGAACCGAATGCCCGGATCCTAAAGCTTGTACCTAAAACTTTCGTCACAACATCGCCTGCGTCGACATAAAAAGGTTTGGACGCATTGTGGCTCACATTAAAAAACGCTTCTCCAGTAAGGTAAAGTTTACGGTCTGCCTGGTTGAAGTCCGTGGCAATACGAATTGAACTTTTTGGTTCAAGGGAAATTTGTGTGCAGTCCGAAAGCACGATATGTTTTACAAGAGAAGTTTCGTTTTTTATTTCATCCTTAACCTTGACAGTTTCGACGTCAGAAATTTTCCCTTTCACCGGCCCCGGTCGATGGTTATAGCTCAATATAAAGGCGACGGCTAATAGGATTACCGCAGCAGCGGACGATAATGCTGGCAATAACTGCAACGTTTTAGCCTTGTCGCCTTTTATTCTGTTTTGGATTTTCTTGAAACTTCCATCGACAATTTTTCTTTTTTGAAATTCGTTGAGTTCAGGGTGATCGTTCAACATTTCCAGCGACGAATACCATTTTTCAATCCATTTCACTTCTTCCTCGGTGGCCTGGCCTTTCCGATAGCGCTTAAGGATTTTATTAAAGTCCTTTTCTGACATCATATTACTATAGTCGAACAAGTCGTCAAGGAGACTAAGGTGTTCCACATCTTTTTTTAAAGAATTTACGACATCGCAAACGATTGACTTTGTAATAATATTTCCATAACGTTGTTAAATTTCCCTTGAACCAATTCCAAGACCATAGCGACGAAGAACTGTTGTCGTTGATAAGAAAAGACGATGAGCAGGCGTTTACCCACCTATTTAACCGATACTCAGGAAAAATAGCATCGCTTGCTTTCTCAAAGGTGCACTCTGAAGAAATTACTCAGGAGATAATTCAGGACGTGTTTATTTCTATATGGGAGAAAAGACACGATTTAAGTATTAATGCGTTTTCGAATTATATATTTATTGCCGTTAAATACCAGGCAATTGATCACTTGAGGCGCCAGATCAAAATTAAGAAGCATGGAGTTCTATTGAAGGCCTTTGTAAAAATCAGTGAAGAAGAAACTCTTCAAACAGTGGAGCTTCACGAGTTAGAGGAATTTTTGCAGCGGAGGATTTCGAGACTTCCCGACAAAACACAGCAGGTCTTCAAACTCAATAGGTTTGAAGGAAAATCCATTTCCGAGATTGCCGTTATCTTAAATCTTACCGAAAAGGCAATCAAATATCACATATCAAAATCGCTAAAGGATTTGAGAGTCCATCTGAAACATTTTTTGATGACTTTAATTCTATAGTTGGCACCTTCCTCAGCGTATATTGGTTCTACGGACGGTAAAAATGAATTTCTCCTTTATACTCTTCTACATGACTTAGATTCGCCAGGTCTCTGACACTCACTGCTTTTTTATCATTTGCTGAAAGTCGGCTATTCAAAAAGTCAACATATGAGTTATCTGATAGACGCCTATTCTTTTTTACTCGCCCCAAACCAACCACCAAATTTGGACAGGAGACCAATAGCGCCCGTTAACGCAACTACGAAGGCATTTAAATCACTCATAAGCTCCTTCTGCGCAAGAGCGATGAAAACGACAATGCTGATGAGGGTCAATACCAAAACCAACTGAATATCTTGCCACGCACCTTTAGATCGCACTTTTTTTTCGATTTCTAATTCTTCGTCTTCCCGGAAAACGGAGAGGATAAAATTCGTGAAACTTTTATTCATGATATCGAGGGAATGATTTTTTGTATTGATCACTCCTTTTTGCATCAATATTCGGACGCACCGTTGGTTCTTGAGGTTAACAAATCCGCCATGAGCCAAATCAAACAACAACAATTTTTCTTCCTGCGAAAATGAATTCCACAATGCGTTATAATAAGGTTCTGCGATCTCCTCCACGTTGATGATAAAGTCCTCATCGTTTAGTTTGTCTATGCCGAGCACTGCTTTATTGTTTTGCGCCAGAGTCTGCAAATAATAACAGGCGTTCAATTCATTATTTTTAACTTCATTTTTTGTGAAATCCTTTGTAACAACAGGCTGAATAGATTTATAATATACTTCGAAATCGCTCAAAACATTTTTCCATTTACGAAGCGCGATCTTATAGTCCTCTAACTTATTGCTTTTCGCAATGTCAGGTTTGTCAGCCTTATCATCGTCATGACCACCATCGCATATCCTTCTGCGATAGATTTCCAGAATCGCGGAGGGTTGTACAGCTGAAAGGATGACAATTTTATCATCAGGCTTATCGTTAATGCGCACCTGTAGGTCCTGAAGTTTCTGTTGATTCGACTCATGGTCGTTGATGCCCATCTCAAAATTTGGTATAACATCATCTGCAAAGGGTCGCTTGAACAACGTACTTTTTCCAGATCCCGGCAAACCGGCAATGTATACCCGGTTGGATTTCGTCATTATGCCCTTCAATTCAGCGTCACTTAGCATTTTGTATTGCGGCAGAATTCCGATACCAAAAATATACTTCGTGGAAAATAGAATCATCTTCACTAGCATGAACAATGATAGTAGGGTTAATAAAAGAAACCAAAAACCGTATTCGCCACCAAACGGATTGAAATTTCCATACGAACTTGTGTAGTAAACTTTGTTTGGCGATTGACCCTCTATGGAATCATATTCAATTTGTACCTTATTCATCGACTTAGTCCACGTCCACTTCCTATCATCAGCTGTTGTAAATGATGCAGCACTGGAAATATTAAAAGGATCTTGCAGTCTTGGCCAGGCTTCAAAAAGCAATGTTTGAAAACGATCTCCATTTGTGTTGCATGCTGCTATTGAATCTGGTTTGGGAAGATAACTTCCAACGGTGTGAGGATAACTGCGTAACACCGCAGGCAAAAAGCGAACTTCCTCCTCGACGAGTTTAGTCCGTGCAAGGGTTGCTTCCCGAGCTTGCAGTTGTTCATACTTAGCCCACAACAAACTTTCCTGCCATTGGGCCATTTTATAAAAGTAAGCTACGGGTAAAATGCTGATCAGGATCAGCCAAAGCACTAAATACGTGTAATAGTTATTGGGATATTTTAGTTTTTTAATGATTCTCTCAAATGATTTAGTCAGCGTTTGCCCTAAACCTTTTACGTCTAAAAAGGCTTTTACTTTTTGCAATTCGCGAGTTTCAGAGTCGTCCTCCATACTTTGTGCTAACACTTCATTGATCGTGCGGCGGCGTTTGGCTTTTACCTTAAGGCGTTTTGGCAGAAATAAGAACAATACAAGTGCAAATATCAATTGCTGCCCGATCACCAGTTGTTTCTCTTCGTCATTTAACCAATGGAACGTCAATACATTCAATAAGAAAATAATTACTCCGCTAAAAATGAGAAAGAGAAGAACAGGCCGTTTAAACTTTTTGTGATACAGGATTTGATGAAATGCCATCAACATAACGGGTAATGTGAAAAAACCAAAAACAGTAGCGAAGTCACTGCGCACGTACAGCGCCAGACCTATTATCAACAATACTATTTGCGCTGCGACAGCATTCTGGTACATGCTTGAATGTTCCGGATCGGGTTGTAATGTTTTCAAGAAGAAGCGATGGCTAATTAATTTTCCAGATTGAAATTCGCAGGCAAACAAAAGTAACATCTGAACACCCTGAATGAGAAACAGAATTATCATCATCGAAAAAGCAAGAGATAGCGTGAGGATCATCGGCGTCCGTTGATAATCCTTGTCATGAAACATAACGAGGTGCAAAGGCAGATTATCCAATGGCTCGACATACATTCTATTTCGATCGCCGGCATACTCGGTGGAAAAATGAGTATTAGCTCTGCCTTTTATTGC
>DASQTN010000723.1:0-2478 GCA_035641895.1 Chryseolinea sp.
AATATTTCAGAATAACAAAGATATCGGTGGGCCAGTGAAAACGGGAGGCGCATCGTTCGATGAAAATTCACAGACCTATACTTTGAAGGGGGCTGGCTACAACATTTGGTTTGAACGCGATGAGTTTAATTTTTTGTTCAACGAGATCGCGGGTGATTTTGTGATCACAGCCAATTTTGAGTTTATCGATAAGGGTACCGACCCTCACCGCAAGATCGGCCTGATGGTACGGGAATCAGACGATGAAAAGGCGGCAAGTATCAACGCAACGTTGCATGGTGACGGTCTTACGGTACTTCAATGGCGTGAACTGCGCGGCGCTTTTATGCGCGACCCAGAAGATGAAATTTTCACTCCGAAAAACAATTATACGATCCTGCAGCTAGAACGTGCTGGTAAAAAAATAACCATGCGTGGTGCGCATCCGGGCGAACCGTTGCAAAATTTGGGTTCCCATGACATGCCCAGCTTTAAGGATTCTGTTTTGGTTGGATTATTTATTTCGTCACACAACAAGGATGTAATTGAGCAAGCACGGGTTTGGAATGTACGCATCGATAGACCGGTTGCTGATACCTATAATCCGGGCAAAGAAGGGTGGATTGGGTGCCGCCTTGAAACGATGAATGTCTTCGATGGAATACGTAAAGTGATCTATGAAAAAAATGGAAGATTTGAAGCACCCAACTGGATGCCTGACAACAAAAACTTGCTTATCAACATGGACGGCTCCCTGTATACCATTTCAACTAACGGGGGAGAACCGCAAAAGGTAAATACGGGAACGGTGAACAGGCTAAATAATGACCACGTAATTTCATTTGATGGGAAGATGATCGCGATCAGCAGCCATCGCCAAGGATTGCCTGGCGGAGGATCATCGGTCTACGTTTTACCTATTGGCGGTGGTGAACCGAAACTCATCACGGAAGAGACGCCGTCGTACCTCCATGGCTGGGCGCCCAACAACAAAGAAGTTGTTTACGTCGCGACTCGTTCAGATAATCCTACCTATGATATTTACAAAAAAAATATTGACGGAAAGGGGAAGGAAGTAATGCTGACAAACACGGGAAAAGGTGAACACGTAGACGGTTGTGAATATTCTCCGGATGGTAAGTATATTTATTATAATGGAAGTAAATCCGGAACAATGCAACTCTGGCGAATGAAGCCCGATGGCTCGGGACAGGAGCAACTTACGTTTGATCAATACAATAACTGGTTTCCGCATATTTCACCGGATGGAAAATGGATTGCCTACATTTCCTTTCCGTACGATATCCCTGTAAACAGTCATCCATCGTATAAAAGGGTAACCCTGAAATTAATGCCTACGGCTGGAGGCGCTCCAAAAGTAATAGCCTATCTGTATGGAGGACAGGGAACAATAAATGTTCCTTCGTGGTCGCCAGACAGCAAAAGCATTGCCTTCGTCAGCAATTCGGGTAAGTAGTCGATCGACGGAAGTTATTAATCTTATCTAGCTAGAGCGTTGGCGTTGATTTTCTAAGCGAGATTTGCTTTTAAAATTAAAACATGGATTGTTATAAATACCCCAACCACCACTGATGATGGGTACTCTTATAGTGATGATACCACTTGCAAAGTGGGTATAATGCAATCACGATGCATATCCAAGCTACATAGACCCAAGCCAGCGAATACCCGACACCCGGGGGGATGCCGCCGAAGGTCGTAGGGAAATGGAAATTAGTTTCAGACCACGGTGTTCCTGTGCTAATCATGAAGACACAAAGTGCTGTAAAATGAATAAGAAAAAAGTGAAGTATATAATAGAATAACGGAACTCTGCCGACAATTCGCGCAGGTTCAAATAATGTTGTTTTCCAATTCTCCATCCAGGCCATAACAACGAGAACTGGACCTAACGTCATCAAAGTGTATAGCAGTGAAACCGGATATTTTGTGACATTCAAAAAACTCATAACAGTGAAGATTGCATCTTTCTGGACTGCCCAGGGTCTTGGGTCGCCGTACAGATTCGTAAATCTTATAATTAAGAAAAGTAGGAAAGCCGTTACACCAGTATTTAAGAGAATTTTCTGTCGTCTGATGTGATCGTAGTTTTTACTATAAAGAAATCCCAGACCATATCCCGTTAGCATAATTCCGAGCCAAGGTATCAAGGGATAAACTATAAGCGTAACATTTCCGGGACCAAAAGAAGCAGTCCCTGATTGCCTTAGGATTGCCCACGCGACATAGCCTTTATCGGTAGGTTGAAGTTGAGTAAGATCAAACAGGTTATGACCGAATACTAAGACGAGTCCGATTGTTAAGATAATTCGTTGTGGAAGGCCAACAAGCGCGGCAAGTACAACCATTGACGCACCAATTACCCATATGACCTGAAAGATTACGAAATCATAATACAGATTGAATGTTATTCCAAGACGGACAACAGTGAACTCTATTACTATTAACCATAAGCCGCGTGTGAGCAAAAAAAGCGAA
>DASQTN010000724.1:0-5515 GCA_035641895.1 Chryseolinea sp.
TATGTGTAATCCTTTGCCACCCGTCGTTTTCACAAAAGGTGTATAACCAAAAGTCTCGATGTGCTCTTTTAACTCAAAAGCAATTGGAATAAGTTTGGTGAAGGTGTAACCTTCCGGAGGATCAAGGTCGAAGACCATATAGTCCGGATACTCAAAGTCAGGCTTTCGACTGTGCAGCTGATGAATTTCCAGCGAAGCAAGATTGGCCAACCAAACGAGCAACGCAGGCTCTGTTGCAATAATGTAGTCTTTTGATTCCTTGCCCAGGGTCACAAATTCAATCCACGAAGGCGCCCATTCCGGCTTGTTTTTTTGGTAAAAACTTTCACCATAAATACCATCAGGAAAACGAATCAAGGTGAGGGCACGGCCTTTTGTATAGTTTAATAACGTGGGGGCTATTTTCAGGTAGTACTCAATCACCTGAGCCTTTACAACGTGATCATTTGGGAAAAGCACTTTGTCGAGGTTTGAGAGTTCAACCTCACGTTTACCAACTTGTGCCCACTGTGATTTGCGCTTAGCCATTCAGGCTTTTTTCGAAGTGTTTTTCATTTCTAAAATTAATGAATCCACAAATTATAACACCTACTATCAAACCACTTATACTACTGACCACCACATTTCCCAAATTGTAATCAGCGGAATAAATAAAAAAACGCAAACGCAAAACAACAACTGCCACCCCAAAAACGGCTAGCCAATAAGTGAGCTTTGGTGCTATCAATTTTTGGATTTCAGAAGGCTTTTTGAGAATGATATACAATAATACTACCGTTAGCCCAATAGCAGTGCTTACTTGTTGAAGGACGTAAAAAAGCGGATAGTTTATACCGTAAAAAGGAACCGACGTGTTTTCATAGATGGAGGAAAACTGTCTGGTGAAAAATCGGTTGTTGTGGGTGAAGCTATCCCAAACAAGGTGGGATGCAGCCCCGATAAAGGCGGAGTACAAAAAAATCCACCAGTTCGTTTTAAGATATTTCAAAAACTGAAATTGTAATGTCTCCTGAAAACGTTTCTGAAAAAACAGCGGGAGGTTTTGGATAAAATTTGTTTTCACCAATTGGTGAAAGATTAATGACAAAACAATTGTTACCGGCAGATCAAAATAGAACAAACCCGCTGTCGAATGACTATGAATTGAATCCACACTCATTTTGAAAAAATACTCGAAGTCGGGACTCGTGCTCCCAATGATTAATCCCGTTGCGGAAAAATATCTGGATTTAACGAAGGGCAGAACGATAGCAGGATGTCCAGGCGTGAATGGCATAAGAATTCCGGGATTACACCATTAATTTATTCAGCTACTCATTGGTTAAAGCTACTCAACGACGTCCGCAACTTTTTTGTTACTTAAGAAAATCATTCCAATGATAAAACAAACAGCAGCGACGATAATCGGATACCATAAGCCAGCAAATGGATCACCCATTGGAACGGCATCTGACTTACTTTGTTCGTATAACATCGTTGCAATAAAAGGCGTTAGTCCCCCAAAAATCCCATTACCGATGTGATAAGGTAAGGACATGGACGTATATCGTATTCGTGTCGGAAAAAGTTCGACAAGAAACGCGGCAATCGGGCCGTAGACCATCGTTACCAAAACCAATTGAATTAATACAAGTCCTACCATGGACCAGTAGGAAGTGTCGTTTAGCAACACCTCTTTCTTCATTTCTGATTTTTCTTGCGAAACACTTCCAGAAGCAGGAACAATCTTTACGGTTCGCTCTACAACACTGTTTCCCTTCTCATAGAATTTTATGTTCTGCTGCGTCAAGAGGGAGTCTCCCGTCGCCGTTATTGTTGCGCTTTTCTCAATCCGATTTTGCGCGACAATCTCTTGTTGGCCCGTTACATCTGCAAGCGCATACATTTGCTTGTAAATGGGTCGATACAAAAAGACTGCAGCCAGCATGCCGACCATCATGATCATTTTCCTTCCTATTTTATCAGACAGCCATCCGAAATAAATGAACAGAGGTGTGCCGATAAGCAGGGCTATGGCAATAATATTTCGGGTTTGTACAAATTCAACTTTACAGGTTGTCTCGATAAACGTCATGGCATAAAACTGCCCGGTATACCAAACTACGCCCTGACCAGCCGTGGCGCCAAATAATGCAATAAGCACCAGCTTGAGATTTTCTTTTTTCCCAAAACTTTCTTTGATCGGATTTTTAGAGATCTTTCCTTCGGATTTGATTTTCGAAAAGAGAGGGGACTCTTCCATTCGAAGCCGTATAAACACAGACACAGCAACCAGCACGGCCGACAAAATAAATGGGATACGCCACCCCCAGTCACTAAATTCTTCTATGCCCATCGTTTGCCGAACCGCGAGTATGACCCCGATGGAAACAAAGAGCCCTAGTGTAGCCGTTGTCTGTATAAAGCTGGTATAAAAGCCACGCTTTGAGGCCGGGGCATGCTCGGCTACATAGGTGGCGGCACCGCCATACTCCCCTCCCAACGCAAGCCCTTGCAGCAACCTGAGGGTAAGAACTAACAGCGGAGCAACAATTCCAATAGTCTTGTAACCCGGAACTAGCCCAATCGCGAAAGTAGATCCGCCCATTAAAATCAACGTGACCATGAAGGTGTATTTCCTTCCCACCAAATCCCCCAGCCTGCCAAAAACAATAGCACCAAAGGGTCGAACAATAAAGCCGGCGGCAAATGTCGCGAGGGTTGAAAGAAAGGCTGCGGTTGGATTTGTCTGCGGAAAAAATTGTTCCGAAAGGATAATGGCAAGACTTCCAAAAATATAGAAATCGTACCATTCAATAAGTGTTCCGACAGAAGAGGCGGCAATGACAAACCAGAGCTTTGATTTCTCCTGGCGTGTAACGACGGTAGTTTGCATGTAGGTTACAGGTGTTCTAAAGTTGGAAAGATAAGAATTAAAAGCTGACAGCAAACAGTGTACAGCGTACAGCTAACTTGTTCGAAATTATAACCGCCACAGCTGTAAGCTGAATGCTGTCAACTGTTCGCTGTTTAGTGTTCCTCCTCTCCTTCTCCATGTCCGCCGTACCAAGATTCCTGAATTTCATGAAAGAGATCGTGTAGTTTGGTTAGCGACTCGCCAACGGCTTTTTCATCGCCAGTTTTAACAACCTCCTCGAATTTAGAAGCATCAGCCTTTAATTGATTAAGCTTAAATTTTATTTCATCATCCTCCTCAAACTTGGGCGGCAGTGGTGCGGCTGCCCATTTCTCGGCGGAGGCTGTAAGCGAGGTTGCATTTTGTTTTGCTGGTTCGAGGTTCGAGGAATCTTTATAGGGATGAAAAGCTTCTGCCATCACCATATGAAATTCATCCATCTCTTTCCATTCGTCATTGTTTACTTCATCTGTTGAATGAACATGCTCACCGTCTTTCTTGCCAGAGCATGCGGTAGCGACGATTGCACCGACTATCGTAATACCTAAAATGAATTTCCTCCAGACCATATTTAAATGAGTTTTCGTTTAGCAAATATGAATGTTGATTACTCTTTGGGTTTTTTCTTTGACCTCCGGGTGCTCTCAAGCCATTTGACTAAATGTTTGAGCACATCAAAATATAATGTGACGAAGAGACCAATTGTCATTAACCAAATAACAACAATATTGAAATACAAGGTGTTCCAGTATACGCCACCAAAATGTTTTGTCGGCTGATAAAGATTAGCTGAAAAGTCGAAAAAATGTTTGGGCTTGTGTTGATCCTGATAAACGGGATAAATTTTTTGAATCAACCTGCCATCATATTCGATTATCCGATCAAGTGCAGTGACGTTAAGTACGGCATCGGCAACAGCATCGTTCACGTATTCCATTTTCTCCTCTTCATACTTAATCGCACCTTCTGGAGTTGAGCTGAGCATTGCAATACGCTTCTCCTTTTCATTGGAAGCTTTGCTAAGCCTCACGCTATAGTACTGTTTCAAGACGGTAAGAAATTTTGCTGTGTGTTGATACACAGTGGAATCAAACTTCCCAACCGCTAACTTTTCCAGATGCGGAAAATCGGCACCCACCGATTCCAGCTCATTGCTTATTTCATTTCTTATCACCGCTAAAGCAGAAACCATTTTAGCATTATTTGCGCCCCGCCAATGTGCCCTGTTGTTTAGGCAATAGGCCAGTTTTGATTCCAACGCCGGTATATAATAAATACGTTTGTACTCGGCGTCGGCTATAGTTTTATCCCACTCGTAAAACTGTTTTTCAAATCTGTTGTCCTTGAACTGTGTTACCATAAACGCTTCGAAAGCCCATCGGGATGCCATCACCTCCCCAATGAACGGAACGCCAATGGGCTTCGTAACGCGAGGGTTGAATTTGTCGAAATTGATGACAACTCCGCTTAACAAAAGTTGGGGTATTATCAAGAGGGGAATAAGTATGTAGATCGTGACGGCGGAACTAAAGGACGCTGAAATATTTAGTCCCAACATATTTGCAAAGCAGGAACAGGTAAAGAGAATGAACCAATATCGAACCTCCTGTAAGGGGATTTCCAGAATACCATTTCCCACCAGAATATACAAAAAGGTTTGTATGGCTGAGATAAAAAACATAACGCATACTTTTGAAAACAGATAGCTGCTTCTGCTTAGATGTAAAAACTTTTCACGTTTCAGAATTTTTCGGTCTTTAAAAATTTCCTCGGCGCTCATCGTCAGTCCAAAGAACAACGCAACGACTACGCTCATAAAAAAATAAACCGGAATATTTGTGTTGTGAAAAAAATCGTAAGAACCCGGGCCTTCCAAAGCATTATAATATTTTACCATGAAGGCAATAAAAAAAGCGAGCACCGGCGCTTCGAATAAATTAATGTACAAATATTGTTTATTAGCCAGCTTTGCAAGAACATCCCGTGAAATAAAAATTCGAAGCTGCTTAAACCAGTTGGGAATTTCCTGAACGACCGGTAACTCTTCCTTAACGTGGTCGATTTTCGGTGTCTTTATTTTCTGCTTAAAGTATTGATACCATTGACCCGGCGATACTTTACGCGTATTTGTGAGCCGTCCATATTCGTTGACAACTCTCGTTTCAATAATGCTGAAGATCTGCTCTGGATTAATATTGCCACATTCAGGACAAGCACCCTGCGTCTTGTTGGCCGCGTTGATAATGTCCCTGAAATACACCACAGATTCAACAGGATTTCCATAGTAGATCTGAAATCCGCCGACATCCATGATAATCAAAGTATCAAACATTTTAAAAATGTCCGACGAAGGTTGATGGATGACAACAAACACCATTTTACCACGCAAGCTTAGTTCCTTGAGCAAGTCCATGATATTTTCAGAATCGCGTGATGAAAGACCCGAAGTAGGTTCATCAACAAAAAGTATGGTCGGTTCCCGTAGCAATTCCAATGCAATGTTCAATCGTTTTCTTTGGCCACCGCTGATCGTTTTCTCGAGTACAGATCCTACTTTTAAATTCCGCGTTTCAGTTAGGCCCAGACTTGAAAGTACGCGAAGCACCAATTCAATGATTT
>DASQTN010000725.1:0-2334 GCA_035641895.1 Chryseolinea sp.
GATCCTGATGGTACCAATCCCCGCCTTAAATCGTTTGAGCCAGAACAGGCCAATCAATGGGAACTAGGGGTAAAAGCAAATTTATTGCGAGATAGATTGTTTGCGACAGCATCGTACTACGATATAAAAGTCAGCAACAAAATTATTGGCGACGTTGATAATTTCTATAACTCCGTTCAAGGTGGAGAAGTCGGAAGCAAAGGGTTTGAATTGGATGTTACGGCGAACCCATTCGCAGGACTAAGTTTGGTTGTCGGGTTCAGTCACAACGAAACGAAAAATTTGAAAGGAAATGAGGGCGATTTTTATGGTGAACCTGGAAGAGTTCCGGGCGGCCAGGGTCCGCAAGACCAGTTTAACCTATGGGCTACATACGAAATTACCAACGGCCCTTTAAAGGATGCAGGGTTTGGCCTCGGCGGAAACTACGCGAGTGAATACCGCGTGGCTGATAACAGCGTCACCGGAATTTTCGACCTTCCGAGTTACGGTGTATTGAATGCCAGCATCTTCTACAATCCCGATAAGTTTAGATTTTCATTCAATCTGAATAACGTGACGGATGAGGAATACTATATCGGCTACTGGTCAGTCAATCCGCAACGGCCAAGAAATTTTGTGGTGAGCTTGGCGTACAAGTTTTGATTTATGCGTTCACCCAAACTCTCTATGTGAAAATTTTTTCTAGGAATAATTCACGTATAGTAAAAGTTTTCACACGACCTCGTTTTTTCGGTTGACCAGATGCAGGAATTCGTTCTTTCAATCAACCTCGTTGTCATGCCCGCCTGTAATCGCGCATCAAGAAATTTAATTGACTCGATTCATTGAGGTGCCTTCTTTGCGTGTCAAGAATCATAAGACGTTATGGCGTTGGCGATGATCTTAGGTTTTAAATGTTGGAACCTTCAACAATATCCCCGGCCTTCTGTTGAATTGGTGGAAAAGACTATGACATGCGCACGATATTCCACCTATTTTGGTTTACCATCTGCTCGACGACGCTTTATGGTCAGGAAGCTACGCCTGAAGCCGATTCGCTAAGGTTTCAAAAATTTCTCACATTGGTAAATGCCGATCGCGAGCAAAGCTATGTCACGGTGGGATCTGGTATCGGCAATCTTGAACCATTAATTCTCGAGGCTAATTTTTCCCCAAGCTATTTTTTTACACGCAACAAAAAATTGTGGGCTGTAATGATAAATCCACAGGTACAGATTAGAATTTTGAATGAAAAATCGTTGCCTATCCGCAATCCCAGTTATCGTGTTTATGGTACATTTTATCAGGCATTGAAATTTTGGAAAGAAAGTTTTTTAGGAAAAATATTTTTTGAAAATGCAATGTGGCATGGATCCTATGCACACCACTCTAATGGCCAGGCTGGTGATTTTTTTGCAAATGACAGTACCGACGAAATAAACTTCAATAGCGGTGATTTTTCCACCGATTATCTTGAACTCGGTATTTCCACTTATCGTGTCAGGGAACTCGGCAAAAACTATTTTTCGATTCGCAGTTTCAAAACCACTTTTGAATATCATCCCGGTGCCTGGTATAGCGATGGACTTGAAGATATTTATGGATCATATCGCCTTTTTGCAGAGATGGGCGTTGTGGGTCCACAAAGAGATCTCAACCGCGTCAGACTTATGAAATGGCTACAGCGCTCAAGCCTTGAAGTAAAGTTTGGCTGGATCTTTGGCGAAATGGGTGGCGCGTCGCCAGCAGATGTGTCGACGCGGCTGATCTTTGATGCTTACTACAAATATTATCCTGCCTGGTTCGATGAGATCGCATTCTTCATTCGTTACTACCGCGGACAAGACTACTATAACATTCAATTCGCCAATGATGAATTGAGCAACCTCTCCTTCGGCATCACATCAAACATTATGAACTTTAAACAAGCTGTTAAGCTTTTCCGGTAACGGATATGAGTACGTGTGCATCAATGCCGGACACTTAGACCTCAATATTAGCTGGCAAGATACCGCGCCACATTTAAATATCCCTTGTTGTTGCTTAACCCGTCACTGTTTGTACTTGTCGCCATACAGGGTTAGCGCCGTAAACCTCCAACTTGAAACTTAGAACCACAAAACATTTTACCGCAATGTTTTTTACTTTTAATATCTCAAACTCTATTGCTAGATGATTTCTACGATTTCCGGTCTTAAATCTGTCAGCGTTTTTAGCGGCAAAATCACTGTAGTGATGATTTGTCTTTTGCTTGCAGCCACCAGCAATGATGCGAATGCCCAAACGCGCCCGAATTTCGTTGTCATCTTTACAGACGATCAAGGGTATGGCGATTTGGGGTGTTACGGTCAT
>DASQTN010000726.1:0-2935 GCA_035641895.1 Chryseolinea sp.
AAAAGAACCTCATTTTTGATAATATTTCCGACACCGGCAAAAATGGTTTGGTCCAATAGAATGTCGCTCACCGTTGCCTCCGGACGTAGTTTGATTTTCCTTCTAGCTTTGGCCGAATTCCATTGACTACTCATCACATCACCAGCCCAATCGTATATATTATCAAGTTCGCCTTCGATTTTTACAACTGAGCATGTATAAAAATTTAGCTCTCCCTCTTCAAACTTGAGACTTAATCGTGGCGTGGCTAATTTTTGCTCATTGATTCGATAACTTCCAAACATTAGAAAATGTAGTCGGAGGGAAAATTTCTTAAATACAATCAGGAAGTGTTTCCCCCAGCTTTTGAAATCGACAATTTTTTGTCCGATCAGTTCCTGGGTATCAATCTTCGCCGTGCCTGATGCCGCAAGAATTTTTTTTCTTTTGAATGATTTTATAGATTCTTTAAGTATTACCAGTGACGGTCCTTCCATAACTAATACGCAACAAATTTTAAACCGTTATATGCGGTCAGGAACTGATCACGATGTCGTAATGCCGTTCTCTAAGAAATGATCGACACGAAAACGAATAGCGTACAGTACCCCGGTTGCCTTCATTTTTTTAGACTTTTCCATCTTTTCGTTTATAGACTACACCAAGAACCAGCATGATGATATTAAGAAGCATCGAAAACATGTTGGTAGCAATAATGGGGATATCGTCCCGGAGAAAGCCGTAATACGTCCATAGTGCTAATCCACAAAGCAAGACTAACAGATAAAAAAGCGAGATATCCTGCGCTTTCTTTTCTTTTAAAACTTTTATGATTTGCGGTAATAGCGAAATGGCGGTGCAAATTCCCGCAGCTATTCCAATGATTTCGGGCAACTGACTTTTATCCATACTTGTACGGATACTGCTAAAAATTGTGCCATGCAGTGCTCGGAGAAAAAGAACCTGAAATTATCGACTTCCTTTTGTCCTGAAGTGGTTGAAGAGATCAATTGTAAAACCAATGGTGGAGCATGCGCCGATAAAAATAAAGAAAGGCCCCCAAGAATAATTGCTTGACAAACCATTAGCACCAAGGTACAGCACAGCGAGAATGCATGTTAGTGCGAGACCAAATACAGTAAGATTCTTCATGTGAAAAAGTAAGTAGTTGGGAAAAAATATCGCTACAATGTTATGGAACATTTACAATTTAATCTTTTCAACTTTTAGTTGGAACTTACATTAGGCCATTGAGAAACACCCATTCATTCAATCAGAACTCATCGTATAAATTCCTTGGCATAAATTTTTATGGGATGATACCATGGGATTAACAGAATACAAAAAGAAACGTACTTTCCAGAAGACACCCGAGCCCGAAGGAGGCCGGGCGTCGGGAACTCAGTTGCAGTTTGTAGTACAAAAACACGATGCATCGCGGCTGCATTACGATTTTCGGCTAGAATTAAATGGAGTCTTAAAAAGCTGGGCCGTGCCCAAAGGACCTTCTTTGAACCCGGCCGACAAGCGTCTGGCGATGTTGGTGGAAGATCATCCATTCGATTATAAAAACTTTGAAGGCATTATTCCACCGGGTAATTACGGGGCCGGAACTGTAATTATTTGGGACGAAGGTACATATGAACCCATCGAAGACGTTGGGGAAAAAATTACCCAAGAGAAGCATTTATCAAAGGCGTTTAAGAACGGATCGATTAAAATCCGAATGCATGGAAAAAAACTCAAGGGCGAATTTGCGCTAGTCCGGACGCGCGGCATGGGTGATAATTCATGGCTGCTAATAAAGCACCGGGACAAATTTGCCAGCGAAAATGATATCCTAAAGAAGAATAAGTCAGTCGTATCTCAAAAAACCATCGAAGGAATGGCAAAGAATAAAAAGGCAAATGAATGGAAAAGCAATCGGTCAACGACAAAGACTACTTCGACCGCTTCAAAACGGGCCCCGAAATCAAAACCTGATGGACGAAGGTTGAAATCAAGCCCCACGAAGAAAGACAAGGAGGATGGTAAATCTTTCTTAAAAACGATAAGCGCAAAAGTAAAATCGAAAATCCTGCAAGATGTAAAACCTATGTTGGCTACGTTGGTGGACAAACCATTTGACGAAGCCGGATGGTCTTATGAAATAAAATGGGACGGATTTCGAACGCTGAGTTACCTCCAGGACGGAAATGTGGAAATGCGATCAAGGAACAATAAGGACTTTAATAAAAAATTTTATCCGATTTACAATGCATTGAAAGAATGGCCCGTGAACATCGTGGTAGATGGGGAAATTACAGTGCTAACAGAAAAAGGTGTTCCGGATTTTAATGCCTTACAGGTCTGGAGAAGTGAGGCGGATGGACAGCTCGTGTATTATTTGTTTGATGTATTATGGATGGAAGGCTATGATCTCACAACGGCGCCATTGAGCGAACGCAGAGCCCTTCTGGAAAAAATACTGCCAGCACACGATCTTCTCAGACTAAGCGAAACTTTTGCCGTAACTGGCACCGAGTTTTTTGATGTGGCTGACAAGATGGGCCTGGAAGGAATCATTGCGAAGAAAAATGACAGTGTATACGCGCCTAATGTTCGTTCTAAGGAATGGCTCAAAATAAAAACAGAAAAACATCAGGAAGCGGTCATTGCAGGTTATACTAAAAATGAAAACACGTCGAAGCCGTTTAGTGCTTTGCTTCTGGGAGTTTATGAGGGCGATGAATTAGTATTTATTGGCCCGGTGGGAACCGGTTTTACTGCTGATGTTCAACGTGAACTACTGTCAAAACTGGAACCTCTTAAAACTAAAAGTTGTCCATTTAAAGAGATTCCTGATTACAATAAACCTTCTCGATTTCGGCCAAACCCTCCAAAGGCGGAAGTAACGTGGGTTAAACCCGAGTTGGTAGCTGAAATTTCGTACCGCGCGAGTACTAACGGCGGATCT
>DASQTN010000727.1:0-5508 GCA_035641895.1 Chryseolinea sp.
GCGATGTAACTTGCAGCTAATTTGATCTGGTCGACCGTTATGTCACACCGTTCGGCAGCTTCTTCGACTGTTACTTTAAAAACAGAGTCTCGGTATTTTTCAAACTCTTCCGTGTGCCTCGTGATAAAGTTATAATCTACTTCACCATTCTCAATCAACACACGGGCTATCGCATTGTAAGCATAGATATCCGTGCCTGGTGTAATTTGCAGATGCAAATCTGCTATCGCACAACTTTGTGTTTTTCTTGGATCGACGACGATAATTTTAACCTCCGGATTGTTTTGTTTACGCGCCTCAATCCTCCGAAATAAAATCGGATGACACCAGGCGGGATTTGCTCCTGCAATTAAAAAGCAATCCGCAATTTCTATGTCTTCGTACGAAACGGGCACGGAGTCTTCGCCAAGCATATTTGCATAGCCTGCCACCGCGCTACTCATACAGAGTCTCGAATTCGTATCTATATTGTTTGTTCCAATAAAACCTTTAACAAGCTTGTTGGCGACATAATACTCTTCTGTCAAACACTGACCAGATACATAAAAGCCTACGGCATCTGGCCCATAATTTTGAATGATAGATTTGAAAACTGCGGCGCTCCTTTGAATAGCAGTATCCCAGCTGACACGTTGATAGGGATGGTTCCTACTCCATCGCATCTCAGGATACAGTAACCGGTCGCGAGTGTCTTGCATCGCATAATGCAAGTTCATGCCTTTTGAACACAACATGCCTTTATTGGCAGGATGATCTTTGTCGCCCTCGATAACCAGGTTATTCTTCCTGTCTTTCTTTACAACAATGCCACAACCCACTCCACAATAGGAACATGTTGTTTTGAAACTTCCTTCACCTTTTATAGCCACAGTATAAATTTTTATAACCGCCTATCAACCGGGTTCAATTTCGTTTTGCGAATTTTCTAAACATCAAGCTGCTCGCTCTTCCTTATAGAATTCACCTTCGTCCAACGAGATCTTTTCCACTAGCAAATTCAGCAACCGTTCACGGATGGTTTTATACTCCGGAAGATTCACTGTATCCTTTTTATTTCGTGGCCGAGGCAAATGCACCTCTTCTATCTCACGTATCGTTGCCGCTGGTCCATTGTTCATCACTACAATGCGATCCGATAAAAACACAGCCTCTTCAATATCATGCGTAACCATGATAATGGTTTTAGACCGATGGGTAAGATTCCACAGTTTTAAGAGTTCAATATGAAGTGATGCCTTCGTTAGGGCATCCAGCGCTCCGAATGGTTCATCCAACAAAAGCACTTCAGGGTCGATAGCGAATGCCCGGGCTATCGCTACACGTTGCTTCATGCCGCCAGAAATTTGCTTAGGATATTTTTCCCGGTGTTCCCAAAGGTTCACCATCTTCAAATACTTTTCGGACAGCTCACGTTTCTCCGCCTTATTTTTATTTTTCAATGCAGCATCAACCGCCTGAAAAATATTTTGATAGACAGTCAGCCAGGGAAGCAGCGAGTAGTTTTGAAAAACAATTCCGCGATCAGGCCCGGGACCCTTAATTTCTTTTCCATTGAGAACAACATTTCCTTTTGACGGAAAAACCATTCCACCAATGGCATTCATGATCGTGGATTTACCACACCCCGAATGACCAATAATAGAAATGATCTGACCTTTTTCCACTTCCAGGTTGATGTCCCTTACGGCGACAAATCTGCCTTTCATAGAATCGAAGGCTATTTCCATATTTTCAATTTTTAGATAACTCATAGCGAATGATTTAGATTGAATAGGTAACTTTTTTCTCCAAATAAGCGAATCCCCGGTCCAGCAGAAGACCGACAAGTCCTATAATAAGGATAGCAGAAATCACCTTTTCAAGGCTCAGGGCGTTCCAGCTATCCCAAACAAAAAAACCGATACCCATACCACCCGAGAGCATCTCGCCCGCTACAATCACTAACCATGCTACGCCTATACTTAGACGCAATCCTGTGATGATATGCGGGAGACTATAGGGGATCAATACTTTCGATAGATATTTCCATTTTGAAAAACCAAATGCCTTGGATACGTTTTTATGATCATCAGGAATAGATGCAACACCAAATGCGGTGTTGATTAAGGTAGGCCATAGTGAAGTGATGACAATGATAAAAATAGTAGCATCACTCGCAGATTGAAATACAACAAGCCCTATCGGAAACCAAGCCAGGGGCGAAACAGGTTTCAAGATCTGAACGATCGGGTAAAATATCTTTCTGCAAAACTGATTCGCTCCCATCAATAAGCCTACCGGAATAGCGATCAGGGATCCCAATAGAAAACCTATAAATACACGGGTTAATGAGCTTAACAACTGCAGCGCTATCCCTTTGTCATTGGGTCCATAATCATATACAGGGTTACTTACTAAATCCCAAAATACTACAGATGTAGCGAGCGGGCCTGGAAGTTCCCCCTTGCTGATTAAGCTAATGAAATGCCATGCGACGAGAAGTGTAACAAAACCAATGATGTTATAAGAGAAACCTACGATCATAGAAACTATTTTCTTTATAGCATTCGCAAGTCCAGCATGCGACGATTCATTTCCTCCCCTCATCCATGCTCCCGGCATTGATGGTGTTATGATTATTTCTTTTTTCATACCATTATTTTTAAGTTAACCTCTGTTGTTTTGACAGAGGTTAACGTTTCATCTATTGATTAATGCTGTTCACTTGCTTCAAATATTCTCCCGGGTTATTGGGATCAAATTTCACTTTGTCGAGGTTAAGCGTAAACGGTTTCATGTCGTCATCGGGAACTTTGATTTTCATGCTAGCAGCAACTTCCTTATACAGATCCTGAAGGATCAATTTATCGGCGATGGCTTTGTAGTCCGGAGCTTCCTTTAGGTAGTCGAACCGCATGTATTGCGCCATGAACCAAATTGCGTGAGACTTCCTTGGAAGATTTGTTTCGCCGCCGCGATGAAACAGCATATAGTTATCAGTGTATATTTCAGTACCCTGATCACAGCCTAAATTATAATCACCCATAAGTCTGGCTTCGATAACATCGGCGGGCGCATTCACGTACGGTGTTTTGCCTATGATCTCCGCTGCTTTCTTCCTGTTGGCACGATTGTCTAACCATTTACATGCTTCAAGGACTGCCTTCATTACTAACTTGAGATCCTCACGTCTTGACTCGCTGAATTTTTTGTTTACTACAAGTGCTTTTTCAGGATGATGTTCCCATATATCCTGAGTTGAAATCTCGGTAAAACCAATTCCCTGCTTTACCGCGACACCGTTCCACGGTTCCCCTACACAAAAGCCATCCATATTACCTACTTTCATGTTTGCCACCATTTGAGGCGGAGGGATTGTGATGATTTTGGAAGTTTTCTGACTCACATTTGCCGCCGCTAACCAGTAACGCAACCAGATGTCGTGCGTACCACCCGGAAAAGTCATGGCGAAAGTAACTTCTTTGTCGGCTTTTAATTTCGCTGCTACTACTCCTGCCACCTTTGATGTCTGCTTAAATCCTACTTTCCCGCAAAAATCTTTTGATAGCGTAATAGCCTGGCCGTTGTTATTCAGGACCATGGCGATCTTCATTTCCGACCCTTCTTTTCCACCAACACCTGTGTAAACAGATAAAGGCATACTAAAAAGACAGTGGGCACCATCCAACTCACCGGTTAAAATTTTATCCCGTACGTTAGCCCAGGAAGCCTCTTTTGATACTTCCACATTTACACCATATTTCTCAAACAAGCCAAGTTCCTTAGCCATTACGATCGGCGCGCAGTCGGTCAATGGGATAATGCCAAGTCGAATTACTTCTTTCTCACTTACGTCGTGATGTAACGGTCCGGCAGATGTAAGCGCCAGCAACAAAATCGGGAGGGCAAACCATCTGTTGATTGATTTTATATAGGATGTTATTTTTTTCATGATTAATAATGTTAGGGTTTGAAGACAAATTCAGGTTTGATCGAGATCATCAGGTATGCCCAGTTGGATGAAGTGTCGGCATTCCTTACGTTTTTAACCTTAGAAGAGGTTAACGTAGATGTTGAGAACATCGCAGAATATCCCCCTTCTATACTGATCACTTTGGTCATCGCATAATTAAATACAAAGTCTATTTCCGTTCCGAGAGCTTTATCCAATTCTGCGCCTACCTCATTGGTTACTGCGGTAGGAAGCGAAAATCCATGGACGTCGAGTGACAGTGTGAGATTGTCTTTCGGTTTATATTTCGATTTAAGATAATAGTTAACAAGACCATTTGCGCCAAAACCATCAGCGACATAATAGTAGTCCATGTAACCCCAGAACTTGTGTGGCGTTCCGTACAAGGGATCAAAGCGCTGAAACTTTTTAGTGGGGTCAGATCCATTATTACCAGAGGTGATGTCTACTCCTGGACCAAAGCTGAATTTCCTTCCGACTGAATACATCGTTGACAAAGAAATAAGGTATTCATCCAATGACGTTCCTTCGCGATATTTTCCGCCCTGATAAAATGCACTCGCAGAAAACGAGAGCTTTCTAAATGCTGTTCCCACCAAATAACCACCAATCGTGAAACGGCTCCACACTCCGCTTTCATAAATAGGTGTTTTCTTTTCTAGGTCGGTGTCGGCGAAATGGAATTTGCTGAAGTCATCTTTAAAAGCAAGCATGGATGCATTTCCGAAGTGAAGTTTTTTTGCTACATATAAAAATTGCATTGACTTATACATCGCAGCCATACCATTCGTGCTGGCGGGATATCCCGTCGGCACTCCATTATAGATATTATTGGACTTCCGTTCTGCGTTTTGGTTGTAGGCAACGCCTAAGTGAGCAGTCCACCCGTTGTGATCAAACTTGAGCAGCGCAGCATCGTGGCGTCTCGCCTGTTGAAGCCAGTCAAGGTTTCCCAATAAGCGCACATCATCATAGACTAATTCCTGCCGTCCGATCTTGAGTGCGAAGTTTTTAATTACTTTTCCCGTGTCCACCAAACTGATTTCGCCCCATGCTTCGTGAAGCATAAAACCGTCGTAAGCATCTGTGGTAACTCGGTTAATGGATGATGCATCCTGACCCCAGACTCTGACATCTTGTAGGGAAGCGTAAAGTTTAAAACGGTGTGCTGCATATCCGAAATTAAGACGCGTCCGTTGTGAAGTAAAAATCGCCGGCACTGTATCCTGAACGGAAGGTGTTCCCTGGCCATCCCGATATTCAGTTCGTGTTCTGACTTGTCCGGAGATGGTAAATTGTGCCTGAAGCTGGCTGGTCAGGCACAAGCAAAAAAGAAAGACTAAAATTGGTGAGTAAGTTTTCTTATCCATATTTTTGAGGTTTAGTGTTACAACTAAATGCTTGTCCCCTGGAAGAATTCGTGGTTCTGAAAGGGGACTTTTTTTGGAGGTGTTACCTGGTAACTTCCTTCCGGCTTGTCTTTGTTTCTGTCAGGTAGGGATGGGTTTTATGGGTTAGGCGATTGCTTCTTCTAATAATTGTTTTTTGAGCACTGG
>DASQTN010000728.1:0-5029 GCA_035641895.1 Chryseolinea sp.
AAAAAGCCTGCAAGCGCGGGACCGCCGATCGATGCAGTCTCCCACAACGTACTGTTCCAGGTAACTGCATTTGAATATAACTCCCGCGGTATTAATTGAGGCATGTAAGAGAACACGGCCGGTGTGAGGAAGCCCCTTGCAATTCCGCTGATAAAAATAACGGTATAGATAGGCAGAACACCATTATCAAGAATAAAGGACCCTAAATCAAGTGTGAAAAGAAGGAGGATTATTGAACAAATCAGTAGCGTGGTAAGACAAACGATAATAATTTTCTTACGCTGGACGGAATCAGCAACATGGCCTGCATAGAGGGAAACACCTATCGACGGTATTGCTTCAGCCAATCCAATTAATCCCAACGAAAGGGGATCTTTCGTCATCTCATACACTTGCCAGGCAACAACGACAGCCTGGATTTGAATTGCAAGAGTGACACAAAACCTGGCGGAAATAAATAATCTGAAGTCAGGAATTTTTAAGGCCGCATACGGCCCGGAGGGGATGCTCATTTTTTGTTAATCACGAGTTGGTCTATTGCCTCGACGGCCTTGAGACGACGTTGATCACCCACGCCCTTAATTTCAACACATGGAACGGATTGATTTTTCATTTCGTTAAAATAAATTTGATAAAGTTCTTCGCGCTTGTTGGGATGCTCGCGTTGAGGATCTGCTTGCCATGGCAAGTCGATAAACGTAAGCAGGTAAAGATCATATTTTCGTGTCGCAATTTGGCGTAGAATTTCAGGATGGCAACTCCCAAATTTGAATTCACTCCAAACCTTTATCACGTAGAGGTTGGTGTCACAAATCATTAGATTTTTGCAATCCTTTGCGTATTTATCTTCAAGCCTGATTTGGCCGTTCGCAATGGTAAGGAGATCGTGCTGTTCGTATGGTCGCACAAGGTTATCCAAATACCCCCTGGCATATTCCGGGACCCATGCTGTATGGTAATGATTAGCTAGAAATTCAGATAAATCAGACTTTCCGGTGCACTCCGGACCAATTACCGCGACTTTTTTAACCATTGAAGGTTGATTTAAATTCACAGGCCGAAAATCGGTTATATTTCTCTAAAATTCGAACGATACTTGAGTTTCTAAATCTCTGATTTGTGAAACGAAGAATTGCTCTTAAACAAATAGGATTGGGGGTCTCAGCCGGAATCGTGGTGCCTGGATGGTTAACTGCATGTAGTAAAGAAGGAGATCCGAGCCCATCAATTCCAAAGGATGCCGACGTTGTTATTATTGGCGCAGGAGCCGCAGGTCTCTATGCTGCTGACATACTGCAATCCAAAGGCATAAAGGTAATTATTCTGGAGGCTTCCAGCCGTGTAGGCGGAAGGATGCGAACCTTGAAGTCGTCCGACAAACCGTCATCATCCTTAATATTTACGTCGCCGTCACCGCTGAGCAGCGATTTTCCATCAGAATTGGGAGCTGAACAAATTATTGGATCAGATTCCGTTTGGAACAAAATTATCGGTCAATTAGACCTCTCGACAGTCGATCTCGACATCAATGCTCCAGATAATTATTTTTTGGACAATGCATTTGTAGAGAACGCTGTTGCCCAGGCTGACAGTGATTTTATTGCAGCGAAGAATTTTTTTGAAAGCTTACCTTCTTATTCGGGGAGCGATGTGTCGGTACAACAAGCTATCGAGGCCGCAGGAATCAACTCCAGAGTACATGCCATCCTGAATTCCTGGATTGGAAACAAATATGGAACGTCGAATCAAGTGTTGGGAATAAAATCCATAGCGGAAGGGCTTAATAAGCTCACAAGAGACAAGAAAAAGTTGTTGCTGATGGATCATCCGATGCAAGATGCCCTGCTTTCAAAATTCAGCAGCGTAGTGCCCCTGGTTCAGGTCAATAAAGAAGTAAAATCAATCGACTATACGGGCTCAAAAGCAATCGTCAGCGGGAATACCATTCTTCCGGGGGGCGCTGTTGAGGCATTTACAATAGAGGCCAGCAAAGTCATTGTCACCGTACCCGTTTCAATTTTGAAAACCGGAGACATTACATTTAACCCTGCGCTTCCTTCCAGCAAGCTTGTGGCATTGGGAAATTTGGAAATGGATTCATCGCTACGTGTTTTGTTGGACTTCAAGATGAATTTTTGGGGATCGTCATCCGGATTTTTATATGGAGGTGCAGCATCGCCCGAATATTTAAATGCCGGCATCGGCAGAAGCGAATTTTCAAAAACGCTTAGCCTCACCGTTAATGGATCAAAAGCGGCAGAATTTTCAGCATTGGGAAAAGACGTTATTCCAATGCTTCTAGATGAAATGGACAGCGTGTTCGGAGGTAAAGCGTCGTTGAACGTGCGAACTGATCTAAATGACAATATCATTAGTGTGATACAAGATTGGTCCAAGGAAAAATACATTCGCGGAGGTGTGTCGCATGTAAAGCCAGGCGGTTCTAATCAGGACCGGGCCAATCTGGCGGCCCCTTTAAACAGTACAATTTTCTTTGCGGGCGAGGCGACGGAAAGTGGAGGGGAATCGGGAACAATTAATGGGGCTTTGCTTTCAGGCGAACGTGCAGCAAATGAAATCATCACTTCAATCTGACGTTGCTTCAGACTGCCAATGTTTCTATAAAAAATATCCATATCCCTACGGCCAGGACAAACCAACCGAACGACTTACGAAGTTTGAAACCCGATATCCGATGCGTCAGCCGGTTTCCAATCAATATACCGATAGTTGCTAAAGTGGTAAGCAAGAGCAAAAACGGCCAATTCATATCATAGTTCATGACATCTCCTAAAAAACCTGATAAGGCATTAATTGCAATAACAACAAGAGAAGTACCCACAGCAGTTTTGAACGGCAGCCCGGTTATCACCACCAGGGCAGGGATAATCAAAAACCCTCCACCAGCACCAACCAATCCCGTTAGAAATCCGATTAACACGCCTTCAACAATTGCGAGCGTAAATCTTGGCTCATGCTCTTCCGAAACCTTTTCTTTCCGACCTGCAATCATCGTGATCGATGTTACAATCATAAGCAATGCAAAAAGTCCTAGTATCAACAGGCGTTTGGTCAGCACAAAGGAGTCAGTCTGATAAATGATATCAGGGATGGCAGGGATCAACCATTTCCGAGTGATAAAGATGCTGAGTATTGAGGGGATGCCGAATAACAGGCCAGCCTTTACGCTAACCAAATGGTCTTTATATTTTGGTACCGCCCCGAGCAAACTAGTTACGCCAACAATGAATAAGGAATACGCGGAGGCAAGAACGGCGTCGACATGGAAAAAATACACCAGGATTGGAATCGAAAGAATTGAACCTCCACCTCCCAATAAACCGAGGATAATTCCAATGCCAATAGAAAACAGGTATCCTACGGTTTCCATATTAAACAGAATGGTGTGATAAATCCTTTACGGAAAGAACAATCAAACGTTGTGTGTTTTCTCAGATCGAATCAAATGCGATCGTATTCTACGATAAACACGTCAGGGAATTTATTTCTGAGTTCTTCACGAAAATCTTCAGCTTTCTCGCGCGAAGAAAATTGGCCGAGAATAAGACCATAATATTTTACTCCATTAATAATTTTTACCTGAACCCTGACCTGTTTTTGATAAGAATTTTTGAGATTCTCGGCCAGCCTCATCAGATTCACCAATTCCTGATAGGTTCCGATTTGCACACCGAATCCTTTTGGTTGCCACCGTGTCACAGCGAACTCATAAAACTCCTTCTCTTCAACAGTAACCTGATCAATGGTGCGCATAGGCTGTTCTTTTGCTTTTCCATCCCCCGGATCTATTACCTCAAGTTTCACATTGGCCAGCCCTTTATTAATGAATCCAAGTTGTTCGGCTGCCGATTTTGAAAGATCGATTATTCGATCTTCCACATACGGACCACGGTCATTAATCACAACCTCCACCGACTCATTGTTATCGAGGTTTGTGACGCGGACCTTCGTTCCAAATGGTAAAGTTTTGTGTGCCCCTGTAAGTTTGTTGTGTTTGTATTTTTCACCGCTCGCGGTGAAAACTCCTTCAAACTTATCTGCATAGAAAGACGCTTTTCCGGTTTGAATTTGCGCCGTTGCACAGCATACACAAATAGAAAGCAAAAAAGTAAAGTAAAGATTCTTCATGTCGATCGTTCGGTTTGGCGCTTCAAAAGTATACAAATCACCATAAAATTTTAAAACTATTTACGTCTGGAAGATATGCAGGTAGTCCAGGAAACACCCGCAAACGGTAGATGGAGAGAACGCGGATAGACTTAAGGGCATTTCAAATTGTCGCGGTTAGCCTGCGGCTTTAAATGCGTTTTAGTCCCAGCTTTTATTAATGACTTGCATTAAAAAGTACTTGACTAACCAAGGTGTTATGTTACCTGAATTTATATTCTTGATTGTTTTTTCACTTTCATGGATAATTGGTAATTAAAATATACCTTTGCCCGGCAAATAATCACTCGTAAATTATTTGCCATGCCACTCAATAATTCCAAATTTCTTTTTGAAGCGCTTACCTATGATGACGTGCTTCTTGTGCCCGCGTATTCTGAAATTTTACCTCGCGACACAAATACCGCCAGTCAACTCACTCCTAACATTAAATTAAACATCCCAATCGTTTCCGCTGCAATGGATACGGTTACGGAGGCTGAATTAGCCATCAGCGTTGCGATGGAAGGTGGTTTGGGTTTCATTCATAAAAACATGAAAATCAATTTGCAGGCGGAGCATGTTCGAAAGGTGAAACGCTCTCAGAGCGGACTAATCCTCGATCCTGTCACCCTCACCCTGGATGCAACCGTTCAGCAGGCTGATGATCTTATGCAGGAATTTAAGATCGGAGGTATCCCGATCATTGATCATGATGGCAAGCTGGCTGGTATTATCACCAATCGCGACATGCGGTTTCAGCAGGATATGACGGCATCCGTAGAGAAAATCATGACGAAAGACAATCTTATCACCGCTCCCGAAGGAATAACCCTGGAGAAGGCAGAGGGAACCTTAAAAA
>DASQTN010000729.1:0-2377 GCA_035641895.1 Chryseolinea sp.
ATCCTGGAAGACCATCGTGTCCTATTTCGAATTAAAACGCCGGATGCTCAACGTGTGCAGATCGATCTTGGCAAAAAGTACGACATGACAAAGGATGCTGATGGTTTTTGGACCGTGACGACTGATCCGCAAAGCGAGGGGTTTCATTATTATTCATTGTTGATTGATGGCGTCGCCTTGGCAGACCCTGCTAGTGAAAGTTTTTATGGCATGGGACGAATGGCGAGTGGAATAGAAATTCCTATCAAGGGTAAAGATTATTATGCCGTTAATGACGTACCTCATGGAGAGATCCGGATAATACGCTATTACTCTAAGGTATTAAATACCTGGCGTAGACTTTACGTGTATACTCCTGCAGGATATAATGAGTCAAACGAAAAATACCCCGTGCTCTATTTGTTGCATGGCGGCGGCGAAGATGAAAGAGGTTGGGCGACTCAAGGCAAGACTGATTTGATTCTTGATAATCTTATTGCAGAAAAGAGAGCGCAACCTATGCTGGTGGTCATGGTCGATGGGAATACAGGTACACCTGGTTTCAGCGAACAGTTTTTAAAATCATTCGAAGCAGAGTTAAAGCAGAGTGTAATTCCCTTTGTGGAAAAAAACTACCGGTCAAAAGACGATTCCAAGAACAGAGCACTTGCTGGTTTGTCTATGGGCGGGCTGCAAACATTATATGCCGGGATTTACAATCCCGATCTTTTTTCACATCTGGGTGTATTCAGTTCGGGTTGGTTACCGAATCAAAAAAATATTTCCGATCGACAATATGAGTATATAAAAAATAACTCCGGTCTCATAAATGATAAGATGACACTTTGGATTGCAATGGGTGGGAAGGAGGATATTGCCTACGAGAATTGCCAGGCAATGCTTTCAAAATTTAAGGAGCTTGGTATAAAGTACACTTATCATGAATATCCTGGAGGCCACACCTGGCCCGTATGGAGAAATAATCTTTACATGTTCGCACCGTTGCTTTTTAAATAAGAAAACAAAAAGTTCAGGTGACATTGCAAACTAGCAATATGAATCATTCAGCCGAATCTATTGAACGGCTCCCAATGGAATCGAATAGTTACAACGCTGAGCAAAAAATTCTCATTGCCGTAGATTGTATCATTTTGGGTTTTGACGGAGAGCAACTTAAGGTATTGTTAGCACAAAAAGAACTCAGCGCTGGAAACAGTACCTGGGCAGTTGTGGGCGGTTTCATTCGCCCGCAGGAGACCTCGGAAGATGCCGCGAGTAGGCTTCTTTATCAGGTGACTAGCAAGACCAACGTTCACATGGAACAACTACATACTTTTAGCGCTGTGGATCGGGATCCTGCAGCGCGCGTCATTTCCATCGTTTATTTTGCACTCACTAATGTTGCCGATTACAACGAACCGCTTCCGTTAGCCCATGAGACAAAATGGTTTTCATTAAAAGAGCTTCCTCTGCTGATACTTGATCACAGAGATATGATCTTAAAGGCCCATGCGCGCCTAAGAGAAAAAGTTATGACGCACGCTCTTGGGTTTGCTTTACTTCCAAAAAAATTTACAATTTCTCAGTTAAAATCTCTCTGCGAAGCGGTTTATGGAAGGCCGCTTGATAGAAGAAATTTTATTAAAAAGATGCATTCACTTGACATCTTGAAAAGACTGAATGAAAAGGAAAAAACCTCATCTAAAAAGGGCGCATTTTATTATGTTTTAAACAATGCAAAATTTGGAAACATTTGAAAGAGAGTCCATATTTCACCGAAAAAGGATTTCTTCCTAACCAAAACATCTAACTAAGGCTCCTTAACGTGATACCTATTTCTCCTTGCATAAAAATCACAAAGCAAATGTTGTGACATCCTCCATTACTTTGCGCTCAAATCCCCCACCGGTAGTCGGTGAGGGAAATCAAGAATCGAATTATCTCTTTAAAACTATCGGAGAACGCTTGTTAAACGATAGCTTGTTGACACTCTGCTAAGTTGTGAAAATGATGTTTATTGCCGCTGAGCCACTCTGAAAAAGTTCGAACGGCAGGGGATAACTTTTTGGTAAGATCTAAATCCGCTTTCCTGTCAGAAATATAAAGGCGGTTAAACTCAAACATATTCGCCAGTTCGGAAGCTCCAGGAAATGCAAAAGTTGCATATGTTTGATAAGGGACATAGTCATAAACATACGGGCGCTTTAAGATTTCTGTCATCACGTCGACATATTGCTTGAGTGTAAAATCTTCACCTACAACACCTATTACCCTGCCTTTGAATTCTTCCGGCGCCTTAAAAATTTCAGATACAACGCTACCGATATCTTCCACTGAAACTCCTGCAAGCTTCGTGTCGCCTTGGGGCAACGCTATATGCCAGTTTCCATCGTCGGCC
>DASQTN010000730.1:0-3284 GCA_035641895.1 Chryseolinea sp.
GATCTGCATTTCAAAATTGAGCCCGGCGAGAAAGTCGCATTGGTTGGTCAAAGTGGTTCTGGAAAATCAACGATTATAAATTTGCTGTTGCGATTTTATAGTGTTGAACATGGCCTGGTGAAGGTAGATGGAAGACCGGTACAGGAGTTCAATCTTACTGCTTATCGCAATAATTTGGGCATAGTACCACAGGAGGTGATTCTTTTTGGCGGTACTATCGCCGAGAATATTTCATATGGAAAACCCACAGCAACATTTGAAGAAATCAAAGAAGCCGCACGTCAGGCAAACGCGTTAGAGTTTATTGAAAGCTTTCCCGAAGGATTTGAAACACGGGTGGGCGAACGGGGTGTAAAGCTTTCAGGTGGACAACGCCAGCGCGTTGCTATTGCCAGGGCAATTCTTAAAAATCCTTCGATCCTTATTTTGGATGAGGCGACCAGTTCGTTGGACGCACAATCTGAGGTTTTGGTTCAGCAGGCATTTGAAAAGCTCATGGAAGGAAGAACCACCATTGTGATTGCTCACAGACTAAGCACTATAAAAAAGGTCGACCGAATATTTGTTATCCAAGAAGGCAGACTTGCTGAAATGGGTTCTCACCTGGAGCTTAGTACCCTTAGTAATGGTATTTATCGTAACTTGCTAACACTGCAATTGCAGTAACTTAAATAGTGACACCAAGACTGACGTATGAGCGCTGTTTCAGGCACCTTGTTAAGAGATTTTAAGTTAAGAGCCACTCCGAACCGAGAGGAGATTTTGCATCTTTTTTTACTAAAGAATTATGCATTATCACATAGTGATATTGAAAAGGAGATTGCTAATTCATTGGATCGTGTTACAGTGTACCGCACGTTGAAAACGTTTTTAGACAGAGGTCTGATTCATAAGGTGCTTGACGATGAGGGCGCCTTGAAGTACGCCCTTTGCAAGGAAGCCTGCAACACCGCGGAACATCACCATGATCATGTTCACTTTAAATGTATCAAGTGCGGACAGACCAGTTGTCTTGACATTGAAGTGCCTGTTGTCAAACTTCCAAACGGATACCGAGCAAAAGAAGTTAATTTACTGATACAAGGCATTTGTGAACACTGCAATTAACTATTTTTTAGTGCATGGTTCCCTTTCCAAGCGTGTTTGTATAAATCGTCAGTGCAAGTTTTTGGGTTTAAATAATATTTGTAGTTTTGAGATCCACAAGCTTCGAAGATTGAATTTTTTAAGTTTTGGGCTTGAATAACCGCATATAACCTCCTTGCAATCATTGTTGAACATACTTTTATTTTCCCTTTTCAGAGATAGTGAAAGGGAAACTATTCTGTTTACGATTTTTGCTTTTATCATAGTAATTTTTTTGGTGCTTGATCTGGGGATACTTAACAAGCGTGCCCATCGAATTTCGACGAAATCGGCCCTTTATCAATCCATTTTTTGGGTTTTCATTTCAACCCTTTTCGGCTTTTTTATCTATAAATATGATGAAAGCGGCGCCACGGGCGCGGTAGAGTATTTTTCCGCGTATTTAACGGAGTATGCGCTTTCTGTCGACAACATCTTTGTAATTCTCCTTATCTTAAAATATTTCCAGGTTAAGGAAGAGTATTATCACAAAACTCTTTTTTGGGGAATTCTTGGCGCCATTGTCTTTCGCGGGATTTTCATTTTCGTGGGAGGGCTTTTGATCAATAAGTTTCACGCGATATTGTATGTGTTTGGGGTATTTTTAATTTATTCCGGCATTCGGATTTATTTTGAGGATGGGGATCAAAAAATTGAGCCGGAGAAAAATCCCATAATGAAATTATGCCGGAAGTACTTGCCTATAACCAAGGATGATCATGGCGGAAAGTTTATTGTGCGCGAGCAAGGAAAAATCATGTTTACCCCATTATTTCTTGTCATCGTATTGATCGAAACGACCGATTTAATTTTTGCAGTTGATTCAATTCCCGCTGCGTTTGCCATTACGCAGAACGAATTTTTGGTATACACTTCGAATATCTTTGCAGTGATGGGTTTGCGCGCGATGTTTTTCTTGCTCGCAGGCATTATCGATAAATTTTACCTTTTACAAAAAGGCTTATCCATCATACTATTTTTTATCGGAGCGAAAATGTTGTTAGAGATATTTAATATAAATATTGGTGTGTATACTTCATTCTCCGTGATAATTGCAACGTTGACACTCTCGATTATTTTTTCGGTGATAGTTCCACGTAAGACTGAAAAGTCCGAACTTTAATTATCCTTTCACTCCTTCCGTAAACAAATTCTTTGGAAGAATTTTAAGCAAGATCGGTAAAGTTAAAAATTGATGCGGCAGGGCGAGTATGCCAAAAGTCGGGATAGATTTTAAGACCTGTAAAAGTTGAAGCCTCACTTTTTCTTTTTCCTCTAGTGTGAGTTCATTCGAGCTGGCTTTTTTCATGAGCTGTGCAGCTTCCTCATTTTCCTGAATTTTTTTAATTAATCTGGTCTTATTTTTTTCGGCTAGCCTTCCAACACGTTTGATAAATTGTTCGCTCACCTGCTGATAGTCTTGTTTGTCCTGGAGATACTCCAGCTCGCCCCAATGTTCGAGCATAAAACCTTCAATCGAGATCATGCTGTTCTCCAGGTCCTCATCGGAAAAACCCAGGTAATGGCAAAACTGTTTAAGAAAATCGAGTTCTACCTGTTCTACTTTTTTATCTGCCCAAATGGTAAGAATGGCCACCTCCAAAAAAAACCTTTTCAGGATCCAGGAATTTTCAGAAGGCAGATTAATATCTTCAATGGAAAAACCCTCTTCGAAAATTTTTAATGCCTCCTTCCTTCGTTGAGCTGAAAGATCTGTGCTTTCCACGAAGTATTCATACAACCTTTTTTCTTCCTGTGCCACCTCTTTATTAGCATGAGACGCAGCGGCCATTACTTTTACAACAGAGAACCTCAACTCATCGCGTTCGTAGCGAAAGAAATCCGCCACAATTCGATCTGCGTTCGTATGGATCCATTGACCAAAGATGAACACATCAAGAAAAAGCAAACTGTTGTGGAAAAAATATATCCAAAAATTACCTTCAAAGTTGCTGGCGTGCTCAATGCGTTTGTTTAATACCGTTTCAGCAAGCTCAAGTGGAGATCGTTTTCGTCCGAACAGAGTTTTGGTAGATGTAGCGAGCTCAGGAAAAATATTGTTATAAAAATTTCCAATGTTCTCAATGGTTTTTAAAATAGCATTTGATAAGTCTTCCTCTGTCTTTAGTGGGTTATCATAAAAAAGTAATGAGCTGCTG
>DASQTN010000731.1:0-5429 GCA_035641895.1 Chryseolinea sp.
GGTGCCAAATCAATCTCCTCTGCACTGTATGTATACTCGTTAAAGTTAAAGTCGAACAAATTTATTCAACCAATTGGCAGGCGTTTTAAGGTGCAAATCAAAACGGCAACAAAACGCACCGCCTCGGCGGTCAAGGGACGAATCGAAAAAAGTATATCTTAGGTGTAATAACATCTGAGGCATGTTCAAAAGTCTTTTCATCCCACTCGTAGTAATTTTATCCCTAACGACATGCGACGATTCCGTCGACGCCGTCAACTGTGCTGTTCCTTTGGATGTGACCAATCAAGGTTCACGCGATATTTCCGTCCTGTTCATAGGCACAAGTCATACCTATTACAATGAACTGCCGGCTATCGTTGAGGCGATTGGGGAATCGATTGGCGACCAGGTGTACACAGAAATGTCGGCGCCAGGTGGATACGATTTTGAGCGACACATTGTACTTGAATCTACGCTCAAATCATTGGACTCACGTGCATGGGATTACATAGTGCTCCAGGAATCCGGCTGGCGAACTGCCCTGCCCCAAGATATGTTGGCAACAAAAGTATTTCCATTCGCCGCCGATCTAAAAAATATCATGTCCGAAAAGCAGCCTTCAGCCAGGCTTATTCTTTATATGACGCAAGGTTATGTAGGAGGTGTGAGTGCATTTGATGCAGATTGGTGCGCAGCTGAACCTGTGGTTTGTTCGTATGAGGGAATGCAGGAGAGGATACGGGATACCTATATAGAGTTGTCAAAGATGATGGGCGCCGAAATGGCGCCAGCCGGCATGGTGTGGACAGCGCTCATGAACAAAGACAGCCAGTTTCTGCTATTCGATGCGGACGGAATTCATCCAAACTTAGCTGGATCTTATAGTAATGCGTTGACGATTTACAGCGTTATCCGAAGAAAAGAACTGCGAAATGTTTTTATTCCAATTGGTGTCGCGGACGACGACGCTTTACTAATACAGACTACCGTCGCTGACATGGTATTTCAGTGCTCACCGAACTGGACGGAAATGTAAATACCTGGACCGACCTTGGAGATTTTGTTAAAAGAAGTAAAAAGATTATCAACGTTGTTCGATCAAAATGGAATGGAAAAATAGTAATACCCCAACAATACGGAGGGAAAATGAATAAGGATCAATCAGGCATTCTCGCCAATTAAACGACGTCTTTACATCTGATGAAAATCTTGAATTAATTTTGACGACAGGGAGAAGTCGCCCTTTGACGGCCATGAAATGTTCGGATCAGGAATTGATTCTCTAATCGAATATCCGCGAGCTATGCGCGTAAAATCTTTTCCACCTTCCGTCCCTTGGCTAGCTCGTCTACCAACTTATCGAGATACCTTGCTTGTTGCGTCAGTGGATTCTTGATCTCTTCTATCCGATAACCGCAGATTACGCCTGTGATGAGGTGCGCGTTAGGATTTAATTTCGCACGTTGAAAAAATGTTTCGAAGGTCACTCTTTCATTTATCAACTCCTGCAACTTCTTGCTGTTAAAACCTGTCAGCCATTCGATGACCTGGTGCAATTCTTCTTTTGTCCGGCCTTTCTTCTCAACTTTTTCCAGATACATAGGGTAAACAGAAGCGAAGATCATCCTGGCAATCCGTTGGTCGTGTGTGTTCGAATCTTTCATCATAAAACTTGATCTAAGATAAAGATATCGGTTCCAAGGCGAAAGTTGGATCAAGGAAAATTTGTTTTTAGGATTACGGATACATTTGCAGAAAATGGATATTTGCTTCAACTGTTAGCCCGTAGTTGTTAATTCTATAAATCTTTCCTGAAATTTGATAAAAGAAAAACGCCTCGCTCACCGTTGCTTTGTATTATTATAACAAAGACGAAAACTTTACTGGAATATTTTCAATTATGATCAGACTGGAAAAGGCGACTTACCTTGGAAACAACCGGAGATGCTTTTCCTTAGACGGAATTGCGGTAACCGAAACTGTGTATACCAAAAAGGTTTCTGAGAGCTGGCATTACCACGTCAATAATCATATCAGCTACATCTTACAAGGAGGCAACCGCGAGCAGAGAAAAAATCAGGAAGCGCAAGCGATTCCGGGCAATTTGCTGGTATATCCCTCCGGTCTATTGCACAGGAACCTGAATACAGCATATCCTTCAAAAAATATAAACCTTGAGGTAGACGACAAGTTTTTACTTGAGCACGAGTTAAAGTTTTCAATTTCACCGTGTGTTAACTTGAAATTTCTTGTCTTGAAGGTCTACAAGGAATGCCTGATTAGTGATAATGACTCAGCAACGTCGATAAAGGCATTGGTGTTGAATGTCTTTACATCTTTCCAGGAGAAGCATGAATGCATCTCCCCCAAGTGGGTCGCGCTGATAGCAGAAGTTCTTCATGACCGTTGGAACGAAAATGTTTCATTGACAGAATTATCAAATGAACTCAAACTTCATCCGGTAACTATTTCGAAGAGTTTTCCGAAACACTTCCATTGTACGTTGGGCGAATACTCCCGTAAGATAAAGATCGGCAAGGCTATTTCGTTGATCAAACATTCTAATAGATCGCTCACAGAAATTGCACTTGAATGCGGATTTTTCGATCAAAGCCATTTCATAAAAACTTTCAAAGATGTAACCGGGTTCACTCCAAAGGACTACCGGCGTTTGTAAGCGGCGATGCTCCTGTAAATATCACATTCCGAGCTGTCGCGGCAATTGTCTACATTTTTGGTACCGTGCTCGTTACGTTTCGCCGGGCCCTAACAGCGGGTATGATCGACAAAAAGGTTGAAGGCCTATCCCACACGTTGGCTTTTATTGGAACTAATTTGGCGCAGGAATATTCTTTTGACGCAGCTAATTTTATACAATTTTGCCAACGAACGGCTGGGCAATTTGCACAGAATTAAGAAAGCCCCATGAGAAACTTCACTGTCCTATGGATTGTCATCCTTTTCACCACCGTTCCGGTTTTTGCCCAAGCCCCTTCCTCACGTGAGGTGGAGAGCGCAATTCGAACCATTTCGAAAATCATAACAGAGAAATACGTTTTTCCTGGGAAAGGCCGGGAAATCGCCGAACATCTTTTGAAGGAATTCAGGCATGGAAGGTTCAAAAACGTTGGCAGCTGGGAAGCGCTTGATTCATTGGCTACAAAAGTCCTGCGGGATTTTAGCGGTGATGGACACTTGTATGTCAGAAACGACCCTTCGAAGGTACGGGAACTGTCGTCAATTAAGGACGATACACAAGCTGATTCTGGCTACGATTCATTCTACTATGGCGAGGATGCCGTGAAAAATAATTTTGGATTTAAAGAAGTAAAAGTTCTAAACGGGAACATCGGTTATATAAAACTTTCCGAGATCAATATCTCGGAAAAAAGCCTGCCAGTACTCATAGCGTCCATGCGGTTTGTCACAAATACAAGGGCGCTTATTATCGACGTTCAAGATAACGGCGGAGGTGGAAGTGCAATAGGAGAAGTATTTGAAAGCTATTTTCTTCCGAAGGAAACACCGCTGCTCGAATTCAAAAATCGCGAGGGTGAAAATCATATTTCCAAAACAGTGGCGTGGCTTCTTGAGCCAAAATATGAAAAGCCGTTGTACATTATGACTAACAGGCGTACTGTTTCAGCAGCTGAGGCCTTTGCCTTTGCATTGCAATCCAGGAACAGAGCAATGATCGTTGGGCAGCGCTCTGCAGGCGCCGCGCACATGAATTCTTGGTATCCGGTCAATGAACATCTATATGTTTCCGTATCAACCGGTGCGCCTACACTTCCAGGAACAGAAATTACCTGGGAGCAAAAAGGAATTCAGCCCGAGCATTTGGTTGAAGCAGGACAAGAAATATTATTTATAACAAGTCTCATTGAAGCAGGAGGAGAAAGGTAGCGAGCCAGCTACCGATGTGAAGCGTTTCAATTCCGCCGGCGCGAACAATTCAGCTGTTATTTATGAAGTGCATTACTTTCGGCTGATGCGTTCACGAGGTTCGTTAATCAGCAAAGGTTTTTTGTATGATCTTTTGAATTCATAACTATAGTCTCATAAATGAGTAGAGCTTTTTGGCGCAAATGCCCCCGACGATTTCGTTTTTGCACCCTCTCAGATACGAAAGGGCTCATGATATTTGTGATGAGGGATAGAAACTAACGCGAAAGAATGACACATGAAAGACGAGCCACTTATCGTTAAACGAAACATCGACATTGCTGCCGAGGCTTCAACAGTCTGGGACATTATCGTCTCGCCTGCGTTTTGGTCGAAATGGATGATGGTGCCGCCAGCGTTAGAGCCAGATCAGACTACCATCGATATCGGCAGCGAGGTGAAGTGGAGGAACGAGCATGGCGAGACATACCTCACAGGAACTGTCACGACTCTAGATCGTGAAAGTTGCCTCGTGCTAGAACTCGACGATGTAAGCTGGACGCGAAGGGCAGCTCCTGGGGAGGTCACCTATAGCCTGAAGATCATGCAGGACGGCAATCACACCCATGTGGAGTTCAGACTGGGCGACCTTTCAATTGATCCCGAGGGTCGGGAATGGCACCAATCCTATGTCGACAGCCGCGAACTCGAGAAGATCAAGGAGCTCGCCGAGGCAAACCAGGCAAAGAAATAACAATCAGTTGGCGTTGTCTGAAAAGACAACTTTCAGATCTTCAATCTAATCCGGCAGTAAAACGCTGATTTGTTCACCGCAGTTAGGATACGGCGATAGATGCAGAGGAGGAGGATTCTGAACCCAACGGCTACCCTACTGTAACTCAATATCTTTGAAGCGGCTTCACAACTGACTCACCAGTTAACTCACCACTTTGTTGACTACAAATCTTATTATAAAGATATAAAATATATTTCATGATGCTGATTAATAAATTAAAATGTGGCGACAGAAACATTAAGTACAGAGGTAAACATTCTGAAGTAAGAGAATGCAAAAATCTTATATCTAATCCAGGTTGCTAATTGCCTCGATTCTGCGTAGCGCAAATTCTTTAACGCGATCATTACTGTTTAGAATGTCTTCAAGTGAGGGTTCTATAACATGATCTGGTAATATTCCTTTAAAGCGTGGGACTCCCTCAACGGCAACGGAGAATGTAGTGCTAGGCATCCTTATTAAAATTCCAGTATTAATTAATCGAAAGGTCTGGCTGGCGTCGTTACATGTATAAGTTCCTCCAGTCTCCGTACCAATAAACTCCCCTATATTATGATATTTGAGAAGCGCACAAAGGTGTCCTGTTGTGGAAAAGCAAACTCCATTAATCAATGTGTAGAGGTGCCCAGAAAAATGATTTATGGAAAGAGATAGCGGCTTGGCCAAGTCGGTGTATGGATCATAAGGCTTTGAAAAGTAAGGGATCGGTGTCTTGGCCAAATGGCTTATCAGATAAGCGGCACAAAATGGATCGCCTCCACTGTTA
>DASQTN010000732.1:0-3026 GCA_035641895.1 Chryseolinea sp.
ATCAAAGAGCCCGTGCGAACAGATGATCTCAAGGCGCTTGGGCCATTTATGCAGGCCAGTGTTGAAATAGAATTAATTCGGAAGTAATATTCATAACCATGAGAAAACTTTTACTATTTCTAATATCGATTAGTTCTTTTGGGGTATACAGCCAACCCGTTATCAAAGATTATCCTGAACACTTTGAGATTACTATTTCTAACCCCATCAACGTTCCAAGGAAAGACATTCTCGTTGTGATCTCCACTGCACAAATTCCTAAACCGTTTAATGCTCGTGCGTTTGTTGTCATGGATGGAGAAAGAGAAATTCCAGCGCAATACAATCATGCTGATGAGCATAACGGCGGAATTGCTTTTGTTTTGGATGCGCTGAGTGCCTCCGAAACGCGTGAAATATCGGTGCGATTCCATCCATCAGCCGACATTCGCCGGCCTTATACTAAACGAACGCAAGCTGAGCTCTCGTACAAAAAAGGAGGAGAGTGGAAAAACCGTGAATACATTGGTGGTAATTTTGAGAACACTCAGTTCCTCCAGGTACCACCTGACCATAAAGATCACTCATGGTTCATTCGTTATGAAGGCCCTGGTTGGGAATCCGATAAGGTTGGATATCGTTTTTATCTCGACCAGCGAAATGCGACCGATGTCTTTGGAAAGGTGACGGAAGCAATGGTTTTGCAGAACGTAGGACTCGATGGCTTCGATTCTTACCATGAAATGCAACCATGGGGCATGGATGTGATGAAAGTAGGCAAGTCACTAGGAGTGGGATCGCTGGGATCTTTTGTTAATGGACAGGCTATACGCATTGAGAAAACTGACAGCGTTAGCTGCCGTATCGTCGAAAATGGTGACGTGTATTCGTCTATAATGACAAAATACAATGGTTGGATAGTAGGTGACAACAAGTACGACCTCCGTTCCTATCTTGCCATACACGCTGGTACCCGCACAACCCAACAGACTTTAACTGTTACCAACAACATTGAGAATATCGCAACAGGGATCGTAAAGGATAAAGCTGCTACTTTAATCAGCAAGAATGGAGATTCTAAACACTTTGGTTACATCGCCACGTATGGCAAACAAAGTTTGAACTCCGACAATTTAGGGCTTGCAGTATTTTTTGATTCGAAGCAATTAATTGAGTTAACGGAGGATCCCAACAGCCATGTTATTAAGTTAAAGCCATCGAGTGGCAAGCTTACCTATTATTTTTTGTCGGCCTGGGAGAAAGAGCCAGGTGGAATAAAGGATCAAAAGCAATTTGAAGATTCTTTGGAGCAAGTCGCACTAGAGCTGGCGAATCCTGTGACAGTCACAATCTCACAAAAAAAATAAAGATATGCCTGTATTGAAAACTGAAGATGCAGTGATCACAGCCGTTAAAGAAGGTGTGGAACGAAGGTTAATTCATACTGATGGGCTGATGACGGCTGTAATAGATTTTCTAAATGGTCCTTGGAAAGAACCGGATCCTCCGCATAGTCATGTGCATGAGCAAATCACATACGTTGCGGAAGGCGAAATCATCTTTTTTTGCGAGGGTGAGACAGAACAGCGTCTGAAAGCTGGTGATATGTTTTCAGTTCCGTCAGGTAAAGAACACACCATACAGTTGCTGACAAAGACAGCAAAATTAATCGACAGCTTTACGCCGATACGCCAGGAATTTTTGACGTAGTTGCCATTACAACGAAACGCCGCGCTTCCACGGAATAAAATCGTCCTGATTTAATTCGACTGCTTTAGCTTTAACCTTTCCACTTGCAATGTCGATTACGAAGTCAAGGATCTCTTCACCCATTTGTTCAATGGTTTTTTCGCCGGAAATAATGGGACCTGTATTGAAATCAATAATGTCAGGCATCCTTTGTGCAAGTTTTGTATTGGTAGAAACTTTCACCACCTGCGAAACAGGATTACCTGTCGGTGTTCCAAGTCCCGTTGTAAAAAGAATTATTTGTGCTCCAGAGCCCGTTGTTCCCGTTGTACTTTCCACATCATTACCAGGCGTGCAGAGTAAATTCAATCCAGGTCTTTTAATATATTCGGCGTATTGTAAAACATCGGCAACGGGCGCGGTACCTCCTTTTTTTGCGGCGCCCGCAGACTTTATTGCGTCTGTGATTAGACCATCTTTAATATTCCCTGGCGAAGGATTCATATCGAAGCCTGACCCAACCGCTTCCGCTGCGGAAGAATAAGTGCGCATAAGCTTGATAAACAGTTCCCCTGCCTCGTCTCGCTCGCAACGGTTAATCAGTTCTTGTTCGACTCCACAAAGTTCAGGAAACTCCGATAGAATAGTGCTGCCGCCTAATGCAACGAGGAGGTCGGAAGTATGGCCAATAGCAGGATTTGCTGAAATTCCGGAAAAGCCATCGGAACCCCCGCACTTGAGTCCAACTACAAGCTTGCTAAGAGGTGCGGGCTGCCGCTCGATTTTATTTGCTTCTACAAGGCCCATAAACGTTTTTTGAATTGCCTGCGTAAGCAATTCTTGTTCAGTCCCTGATTGTTGCTGATCAAGTATAAAAACTGGTTTTGCCCCTGCTGGGTCAAGTTTGTTAAGCGCCTCCTGCAATGTTTTTATTTCCGCGTTCTGGCATCCAAGACTCAACACGGTAGCACCCGCAACATTCGGATTGTGAATGTAACCGCCTATCAGTTTACAAAGTGTTTGGGAATCTTGCCGCGTTCCCCCGCATCCACCTTGGTGCGTTAAGAATTTAATGCCATCAATGTTTTTAAAAATTCGCGAATGTCCGTTTGCGGCAGCAGGCTGAAACGACGCCGAAGTAATCGGCTTATTATTTTGATACAGTTCAACTAGCTGGTGAACATAATCTTTGTACGCGTCGGGTTTAGCAAAGCCTAATTCATCCATGAAGGCATCGCGGATTGCTTCCACGTTTCTGTTTTCACAAAACACCAATGGAACGATAAGCCAATAATTTGCAGTTCCTACTTGTCCATCCGGGCGATGATACCCCAGAAACGTCTTGTCGCGGAACTTGG
>DASQTN010000733.1:0-7472 GCA_035641895.1 Chryseolinea sp.
TAACAGCCGTAGCATACGTGGGTATCAAGGAAAGTAGAAGCAGTGCAAATTTTATGGTGGCGTTGAAGCTTGTCGTTCTTCTTATTATCGTTGCAATCGGGATCTTCTATATCGACACAGATAACTGGTCACCATTTTTGCCGAATGGATTTACAGGCGTTATGAAGGGCGTCTCGGCGGTGTTCTTTGCCTATATCGGCTTTGACGCTATTTCGACAACGGCGGAAGAATGTGCAAATCCCCAACGCGATTTACCCCGGGGAATGATCTATTCGCTGATCATTTGTACCATTATTTATGTTGTTGTAACGTTGGTGATCACCGGAATGGTCGGCTACGCCGAATTCAATAATGTAGCCGATCCGTTGGCATACGACTTCGAGAAAATCGATTTGAGTAAGGTGGGCTTTTTTATTTCCGTCAGCGCTGTCGTCGCCGCTACCAGCGTACTGCTGGTTTTTCAGATTGGACAACCACGCATTTGGATGAGCATGAGTCGCGATGGCTTAATGCCCAAACGTTTTGGGAAAATTCATCCTAGGTTTCAGACACCAGGCTTTGCAACAATTGTAACGGGCGTCATCGTAGCAATACCGTCTCTCTTTTTGGAAAGTGCGATCATGACCGATTTGACCAGCATAGGGACGTTGTTCGCCTTCGTCTTGGTTTGTGGAGGTGTCTTGATGTTACCTCCAAAGGAAAAGTCGGCCGAGAAGAAATTTAACCTCCCTTACATTAATGGCCAGTGGATAGTGATGCTGCTATTTTTCATTTTTTTATATGGATTTCGCGCACGATTGGGTGAGGCCATTGTTAATCTTCGCCATGATTCTCAGGATCAAATTCTTTTTATCTTATTCGTCATCAGCTTTGCCGCGATTACGGTATTCTCATTTACTAAGAAATTATCCCTTATCCCTGTTCTCGGGATGACTTGTTGTCTCTACCTGATGATTGAAATACCCACCAGTAGTTGGTTGGTCTTTTTTGGATGGATGGCTTTCGGACTGGTATTTTACTTTTTGTACGGATACTGGAAAAGTAAACTGGTCAAAAGATAGTTCGATGTTCGAGGTTGCACGTTTGAAGTTCAGCGTCGGCTTAAGCCGACGCGAAGTTGTATACTACACCGCGCTCTTTTAGATAATTCATTATAAAATGAAAGTTCGACTCATCTTCACCCAGGAACTCGGGCGGGGAAATTCCCTTCCGGGCAAATTTTCCGTCTAATACAAGGTTAACGGCTGCGGTACAGGTATAGCCCGTGGTACGTGCCATCGAAAGGGTGCCCGTCAATTTGTTGGTCTTATCAAGCAGATCGTATTGATACGTTTTTTCTTTCCCCTTTTCCTCACCCTTTAATCGAATTCTCATTACCGTAAATTCCTCCTCGCCAGGTTTCAGCTTCCATTTGGGAAATAACAATTTCGCTGTAACGTCAATCGGCCTGACCTTCATTCCCCTTACATCAATCTCCTCGTAGGAAAAAAAGCCTGACTCGCGCAGCACTCTTAGGTATTCAATGCACCCGGGGTATCGAAGGGTTTTTTCGATCATATTGGGAATGTCCGGCATTGTTTTGATCAGTGAACGCAGGCCATCGGAATTCCAGGACTCTAACGTACCGACGCCATCAAAGTGAATGAGCTCCGGATCGGAAAGAGCTTCTTTTGTAATTAGCGCACCATTCTGAACATACCTTGCCGGCCGCGTATACTCTTCGATCACATCAATTGGGGAAAAAACTGCTTTGTATTCGTAGGGCCACTCTCTTACAACCGGTAATCCTCCGACGAGGCATTCATACTCGTGAACTTTCATCCGTTGATTATGATATCCTAAAATAATGTTGCCCATACCTGGAGCGACGCCACAATCGGTAATCACACTTACATTCTTTTGTTTGGAAAGGTCATCTAAGAGAAAAGGGTCCTCGGGGAAAAATGAAATATCAACCATACTCTTGCCCGCGGAAATAACAGTTCTGACAGTCTGGAAACCTAAAAAGCCAGGCACAGCACCCACCACCAAATCGGCGTTACTCACCATGGCTCTCAAAAGTTCTTCGTTTGTAAAATCTGCTTGTTGAGTTTTTATTCCTGATTTGCCCATGCGACTCAGCGCTTCTTCATTTAGGTCAACAGCCGTCACATCAAAATTTTTGGCGAGGTCCGTAGCCATTTCCTTGCCCACCAGGCCAGCTCCCAATACGATTACTTTTTTCATATTCTTATTTCAAGATCGAGTACAAGTTATTAAACGAAACTGTTTTCTGTTTAACTTCCCATAAAACAAACTGCATATGCTCTCATCCAGCTTCATTGAACGCGCCAAACATTCTAAATTTTACCTGTGGCTGCTGAACCAGGGACTTTCGCGGATGATACCATTTAATAAACCGCATGGATTTACGATCATTGAGATCGGAGATTATGACATTAAGCTGCTCCTGCCCTATAAGCGAAAAAATTTAAATCACATACGTGGACTGCATGCATGTGCCCTTGCTACCATATCTGAATATACTACCGGTCTTCTTTTAATTTCAAAACTTGGATTCGATACGTACAGAATAATTATGCAGCGCTTGGAAATGGACTATCATTACCAGGGAAAAATGGACGCGACAGCACAATTTTCAATTTCTAAAGAATGGCTTCAACAACATATTTACGAGCCGCTCAAGTCACAGGATTCTGCAACGGTAATCTGTGAAATAAACATTTATGATGTAAAATCAAATCACCTAACAACCGGCAGAGTGCATTGGCAGATAAAAGAATGGAAGCGAGTAAAAACCAAAAGTTAGAAGTAAATTACTAGGAAATATATCTTGTTTATGCGCAAAATTGATCACCTTTTTGCGGAATATGGTGAAAGTCACCAAAATCCAACCAACAAAACAATTCACTGGATTTGTGTCCCTCTGATTTTTTTCAGCATCGTCGGGCTTGTTGCATCCATCCCCTCGCAAGCTGTACAATCCATTTTAGGTCTTGGTAATCCGTATGCGAATTGGGCAGCCGTTGTGCTAATGCTGGTTCTGATCTATTATGTCTCTTTATCAATTCCATTAAGTATTGGAATGATGCTATTCGGAGTGCTGTGCCTTTTTCTCATAAATATTATTGTTCGAAATCTCGACACACCTCTATGGGTGATTAGTTTAATTATTTTTTTTGTCGCATGGATTGGGCAATTTTACGGCCACAAAGTGGAAGGAAAGAAACCTTCTTTTCTAAAGGATATTCAATTTTTATTAATCGGGCCTGCGTGGCTAATGCACTTTATCTACAAACGGCTGGGAATCCCCTATTGATCTTTCATGATTAGTATACCGCATCTTATCAAGGTTCCTCAAGTCGCCAGCAAATCGGGTACGTTGTCTTTTATGGAAGTTGACGGAACGCTTCCTTTTGACGTCAAACAATTGTATTGGATTTATAATATTGAGGGGGAAGCTGACCGTGGAAACCATGCACATCTAAACACTGACCGGGTGATCATTTGTATTTCAGGAGTTATCCATGCATTGATTGAAAGCATACAAGGTGAACGTTACGAATTTGAATTGAATGATCCCTCCACGGTGCTTTATTATCCCAGGTTGCATTGGATAAAATTAAAATTTTATTCAGGATCTATAGCTGCGGTGGGCGCGTCTGATGTTTTTAAAAATGACGTCGCAGTAAAGGACTTCGACGCTTTTAAAAAATTAACGGTGTAGCGGTGGATAATCCGGCTTCAACCTTTCTATTTCATAGGCCAGAATTTATTTTCAGACATTCTGAAACCGAAATCATCACTTTTGAAGCACATGGATCTAAAATTTACTTTTCACGCCTGGGGAATTTATTGATAAGCTTAGATAAATCGCCTTTCGGCAGTTTTATACTCACATCAAGAAATACAAAATCCGATTTGTATTCTCTCGTGGAAAAAATTGTATCGTGGTCAAAGGCAAATGGAATCGCGAGTCTGATAGTTCGCTCCTTTCCGGAAGTTTACCAACCAGCCCATAGCACTTTGATCAAGAATGCTCTTTCCGAATCTGGATTTAATGTGAAATACGAAGACATCACGCAAATCATTCACGTGCCAGAAACCAACGGGATAAATTTGAACACGCATAAAAAAAGAAGAATACGACAGGCTGAGTCAAAGGCGTTTGTTTTCCGCCAGATACCAATGGAGTACCTGGACGAAGCTTATGCCCGCATTGTTGAAAGCAGAGAAAGCAAAGGGTACCCGGTTACAATGACCTTTCAAGATCTTGAAACAATGTTTAAGGTCTTCCCAAATGACTATTTACTTTTTGGTGTATTTGATCAAATTACGCTGATTGCGACGGCTGTTTGCATCAAAATCAATAATGAAATAATGTATTGCTTTTATCTTGGCGATGCCCTTGCCTACCGACGTGACAGTCCCATCACGCTACTCATTAATGGAATTTTTGAATACTGTAAAACACACCTGTTTAAAATATTGGATTTGGGATTGTCAACCGACAAAGGCGTAGTTAACACAGGTCTCTATGCGTTTAAAAAATCATTTGGAAGCGTTGACTCCCAAAAATTAACCTTTTTGAAACAACTTTGACTACTGTACTACCAAAGGTCTCCATCATTTGCACATGCTTCAATCATGAACATTATGTTGTTGAGAGTTTACAGTCGGTTTTAAGCCAGAGTTATAAGAACTATGAGCTTATAGTAATCGATGATGGAAGCAGTGACCGCAGTGCAGCTGTAATAGAAAATTTTCAAAGGCAACATCCACAATTTACCTTCATCAGACTGGAGAGAAATGAAGGTATTTGCAAAGCATTCAATACGGGTTTCAATGTCAGCAATGGAGATTTTATCATCGATCTCGCCGCTGATGATGTTCTTCTGCCTGACCGCGTAGAACGTGGCGTAGAGCTATTTAAGACATTGGACAATAACTATGGTGTGATTTTCGCAGATGCAGAATGGATCGATGCCCATGGTAACCGACTGTTCCTCCACTCGCAAAAGTATCCTCACGATACAATACCGCAAGGAGACATCTACAAAGATCTAATTGAACGATACTTTATCTGCTCGCCTACGATTATGTTTCGTAAATCAGTTATCGATACATTAGGGGGATATGATGAAACACTCACCTATGAGGACTTTGATTTTTGGATTCGCTCATCTAGGATTTATAAATACCGTTATCAACGCGATGTCCTTGTCAAAAAAAGAAAACTCAAGAATTCTTTATCCCATAACCAGTTTAAAATTCTCAATAAGCATAGCTATTCGACGTACAACGTCTGCTGTAAAATTTTGGAGTTGAATCGAACCGACGTCGAAAGAGATGCCCTCCGCAGGAGGATCCAATATGAAATCAGGCAAAGCATCAAAACCTTAGACGCGTCCCTTGCTTACAAATACTTTTTACTCTGGCTTAAAAACAATTCGCGCAGATTCTAAAGGAGGATTTGATCGTGGAGAATTATTCATTGATCTCCTCAATTTATTTTCTATTATCCTCGCCTAATATCATGCTGACATAACTTTCGTATCTGCTCAATGCGATCTCACCATTACGAACGGCGTCAATGATGGCACATTTTGGTTCATTAATGTGGACGCACCGGGCACCAAATTTACAAGCCAACCTGAGATCGCGCATTTCCGGAAAGTAATCAGAGATCTCTTGATTGTTCATATCTACTAGTCCCCATTCTTTTACACCTGGGGTGTCAATAACAAAAGTTTTTTTATCCAACGAAAACATTTCGGCAAAAGTAGTAGTATGTTTTCCCTTTTCGGAAAAATCAGATATATCACCAATGCTTTGTTTGATTTCCGGTGAGATCTTGTTCAGTAACGTTGATTTTCCGACGCCCGAATGGCCCGCAACCAATGTGGTTTTATCCTTTAAAATTTGACGAATCTCCGGCTGATCCTGGTGTTTTGCAGAAATTGAAAAGCAAGTAACACCAATGCTTGTGTAAAGCTTCGTTAATTGTTCCAACGTTTCCAATCCTTCATTGTCGAGAAGATCTTTCTTGTTAAAGACCAACACCTGTGGAATTCGGAATGCTTCGGCGCTTACAAAACACCTGTCGATAAATCCAAGTGATGTTCGGGGTAGGGCTAACGTTACGACCAACATCATTTGATCAATATTCGCCGCAAGGACATGAGAATGGGCAGCTTTTTTCACTGACTGCCTTAACATGTGATTGTGACGGGGGAGAATTTCGGTGATAGAACCAATATCCTGTTCGATGTCAAATAAAACATGGTCGCCCACTGCAACAGGATTTGTTTCCTTGATCCCCTCAAGTCGAATTTTTCCACGCACGCGACAGTTGTATTTTAAACCGTCCGTACCCCGAACGTCGTAGAAAGATCCTGTTGAGCGCATCACAATTCCCTGCATCACTTTAGAAGTTTACGGCAATACTCCATAATCTTATCGGTTGCTCCAAGGTTTTCCATTACATAAGCGCGTGTTACTTCGCAGGCTGGCAGGAAATTCTCCGGTAAGCTTACCATCTCAAGTTTTTCCTTCAACTCTTTTTCAGTCGCGATAGCGAAGGCACCGCCTCGATGAATAAGATCCCGCGCCTCCTGGAAACGTTCATAGCTTTTATTTCCGAAAAAAATTGGAATTCCGTAGCAAGCAGCCTCGAGAATATTGTGTAGACCCTTGCCAAATGCGCCGCCAATAAATGCAAGCTCACCATAACGATATAGTCGCGAAAGCATGCCTACGTTATCTATGATGAGAACTTGATAATCACCAACACTTTGATTCGCAACTTGGGAGTATCGAATCGATTTTACCTGGAGTGCCTGTTCAATATTTCGCAGAAACGTTTCGGTAATTTCATGAGGAGCCAGGATAAATTTAAATTTACCTTCATTGATCAGCGGTGTTAACACTTCCAGGTCTTCCGCCCAACAACTACCCACAACAATGGTTTTTTGGTGCGCCTTAAAGGTCTGGGCTATGGGGATCGCTTCTCCATTCTGCACTACGGTATACACGCGATCAAACCGCGTATCGCCGGCCAAAGTACATTGGTAAATCCCGATTGAATTCAAGAGGTCGACGGAGTTCTTGTTCTGGACAAAGAAATAACTGAAATTTTTTAAAATCCGCCTGTAGAATCCACCGCTCTTCCTAAAGAAAAGCTGCTCCTTGCGAAAGATGGACGAAATGGAGATCGTCGGAATATTTTTGGATTTTAATTCCGTTGAGAAGTGATGCCAAAATTCGTATTTAACAAAAATCGCAACGGTGGGATTGGTTGCAGCAATAAATTCAGATGCGTTATTTGAAGTATCCCAAGGCAGATAAAAAACGTAATCGGCCCCCTTGTAATTTTTCCTCACCTCATACCCGGAAGGTGAAAAAAAAGTAAGCAGCACTTTTACCATCGGGAACTCTTTTTTCAACGCCTCAATAACCGGCCTGCCCTGTTC
>DASQTN010000734.1:0-3271 GCA_035641895.1 Chryseolinea sp.
TTCCCCCCAACACTTAGAACATCAGCACACCAACACGTCTAAGCGTTGGCCGAACTATCCATTCGTATAATGTGTTTTCCAGCCACGAACGGTTCGTTGTTATAGAAGCCGGAAAGGATGCGGTGTGCAATTTGTTCAATGATTAGCTCGTCATCGGTTTTTCCTTCTTTTCCATGCCAGAAAATACGGTTTCTGTGACGTTTCATGTCTTCCACATATCCTTTTGCCCGATTGTATTGTTCATCAGTAAAAGTAATTGTAAAGCAGGTTTTTACTTTTTGTGTCTCCATACGTTGTAAAAATTTGCAATAGTTATGCCATTTAGATTTGATAATAATTATACATAAAAATCAGTTTATATGACAAGGTTTGCCCGTGTTCGGGCAAAAGTGTTCGACGTTGAAACAATATTTTGAGTCCCAGGCAAAACAATGAAGCTTGGTACCTATTTTTAAGAGGGACATCCTGTATGAGAAACTGTACGATCTTCGAATTATCCAATGGAATAAGAGTAGTTCACCAATATATACCGACCGCCAATATAGTTCATTGTGGAATTGTGCTAGGGATCGGAAGCAGAGATGAGAATACCGCTACTCAAGGTATCGCCCATTTCTGGGAACATATGGCATTCAAGGGAACAAAAAAGAGAACATCCCTCGATATTATTAAGAGTCTCGACTCTGTGGGAGGTGAATTAAATGCCTTTACAGACAAGGAAAAAATTGTATTCTATGCTTCCGTCCGGGACCAATATTTCGAACGGGCGGTAGACGTTCTCACCGACATCACATTCCAATCCACATTTCCTGAGAAAGAGCTGGAAAAAGAGCGAGGAGTGATCCTGGAGGAAATGGCGATGTATTTTGATAATCCCGATGATGCCTTGCAGGATGAAATGGAAGCATTGATCTTTAAAGGACATTCGATCGGCATGAATATTCTGGGGAATGAGCAAACCATCAGGTCATTCAAAAAAAAGGATTTCATTTCTTTTTTTAAAAACCATGCCGATAGCAAGAAGTTTGTATTCACGTGTGTTGGAAATATTTCTTTGGAACAAGTTGAAAACGTTGCCAAAAGATATCTTGAACCAAAACCGGTTTTCAAATCCACTGTAAGACGCAAAAAGTTCAATGCATACAAGCAACGGGAGGCTATACTTCAACGTGGCGTTAAACAGACAAGGTGTGCTTTCGGACGCGATGCTTACCCATTATTAAATCAAAACCGGATTCCATTTTTTTTGCTTAACAACATTCTCGGGGGACCTGGCATGAATTCCCGCCTTAGTTTATCGATCCGCGAAAAATACGGTCTGGTGTATGCGATCGATGCGCAGTACCTTGCGTATGCCGATACCGGGATGTTTGCCATTTACTTTGGAACGGAACCAAAACAGGTAGGAAAATGCATGACGTTAGTCCGAAAAGAATTGGACAAATTGTGTGATACGCCTTTGCGCCCCCGCGAACTTGCTTCCGCTAAGGAGCAGATCAAGGGACAGCTGGCGATGTCCGAAGAAAATAACCAGGGCCTGATGATCATGATGGGTCGCGCGGTAATCGATCTAAACCGCGTGCCGTCGTTGGAAGAGGTATATGAAAAAATCAACGACGTGGATGCCTCCCACCTTCAGAATATTGCCTGTGAAATGTTTGATGAAAACAAGCTAAGCTCGCTTATCATTGAGCCCAAGCATTAAAAGCTTCCGTTCTACGAATGACGTGTCGTTAAAACCGTTGAACGGGCATAATTACTTTCAAGCATCATCGTTAACACATTTACACGGCTAACCCCAAGAGACTCGGGCCATGTATTTTGGCAGGGTTCAATACCTTTGTGCCGATATGAAATCTTATATTTGTCCATTTAATGCATAGAAGTCAACGCACGTTTTTTTCAACGAACGCCAACGATTAAGGGAAAACCAAATCAACTGCATGGAAATTCTCAATGAAGATCTTCAACGTTATGCAGAACAGCATACATCCCCGGAAAGCGATCTGCTAAAGAAAATAAATCGCGATACGCATGCCAATATACTGATGCCACGCATGCTTTCAGGTCACCTGCAAGGTCGTGTTTTGTCGATGATCAGTCACATGATTCAGCCGCAGCGCATACTTGAAATTGGAACTTACACAGGATATTCTGCATTGTGTTTGGCCGAAGGTCTTGCCCAAGGCGGCAAACTTATCACGATAGACATCAATGAGGAGCTAGAGGAAAAAGTCAAACTTCATTTTGCATCATGGCAAGATAAGATCGAATACAAAATAGGGAATGCAATAGACATTGTTCCAAGCTTGAACGAAATGTTTGACCTGGTCTTCATTGATGCAGACAAGACAAATTATGCTAAGTATTTTGATCTGGTGTTCGATAAAGTTCGAGTGGGGGGTTTTATTCTTGCCGATAATGTTTTATGGAGCGGGAAAGTCTTAAGCAAAAACCCGGATAACGATACAAAGGCTATTATTGCATTTAATCAGAAAATTCAGCACGATTCACGGGTGGAAAATGTACTTCTTCCGATTCGTGATGGTATTATGACAATAAGAAAATTATCTTTGTAGAACTTTTTAAACTATGAGACTATTTTTTAGTGTTTTCTTACTGGCGGTGGTCGCTGCTCATGCTCAAACGCCACAGGTTCCGCATAAGATGGAGTTCGCGGGAATGACTCTCACAATTCGTGATGACGCTCGCCGGGAAATTCAGAAGGACGTAAATGCTTTGACCCAATCGCCTAAGCATCATAATATAAAAATCGAGCGGGCAAAAACTTATTTTCCGATCATTGAAAAAGTCTTTGAAGAAGAACGCGTGCCCGATGATTTCAAATATTTAGCGCTTCAGGAAAGCGCATTGATTGCCGATGCCGTTTCAGTTTCAAATGCTGTTGGCTTCTGGCAGTTCAAAGATTTTACAGCGGTCGAAATGGGATTGCGTGTCGATAAAGAGATTGATGAACGTCTTAATATCGTTTCCTCATCACGTGCAGCTGCACGTTACATCAAAAAAAATAACTTTTATTTCAACAACTGGATCTTTGCGCTTCAGTCTTATCAAATGGGCGCCGGCGGTGCAATGAAAAGCCTTCCGAAAAACTTAAGTGGAGTAAAGCATATGGAAATCACCAGTGCCACCTACTGGTATGTTAAGAAATACCTCGCGCATAAAGTTGCCTTTGAAAATGTGGTTGAGGGTTCAGGCCATGTGAAAGCAATTCCCTATGAAAATCGGAGCACCAAATTGCTTACCGATA
>DASQTN010000735.1:0-4743 GCA_035641895.1 Chryseolinea sp.
TGTCGTTATTCCCTCTTTTGGTTCAAATAAAAAGGAACACCAAGAACCCACAAAACGATTATCCACTGCTTTTCGCTTTGAACAATTAGCGGGTTACTTTTTCAGAGTCTCAAGAGATATGACGACGGATTAAATAAAAACCAGCGTGCAGTTTCAGGTAAAAACCAGCAAAAACTTTAAAATGTAATTACTTTATCTGCGATTGAAGCTGGGGTATGAGATGATTTAGTCAGGACGTCACAGCAGAGTTGCGCCCTTACAGATCTACTGCTATTGAAATAAAACTGGCTGAGTCCACGCCATTTCAAATTCGCCTTCCCGATACGGATTTCGTTTTGCTTTATTTGAAATTATCCGTGCCCGCACGAAAGCATGTTGCGCTGTAATTTTAAATTTACCAGTCGTTCCCCTTTCCCGCTTTAACACTTTAGAGGTTTCTGAATCTTTCGTGACTCCGATAAATTCTATTGTGTAGTCGATACCTTGTTCGGGCTTAACTTTAATGTTTAATTCGTTTTTAAAAATTTTCACCTCATTTAAAGTAACACCTGATGACGCATAAAAATCACCACGTTCCATTGCTTCGATCAACGTATGCGGCTCAAGTGCATTTGCAAACACCATTACCCATCCGCGTCCGGCGTTGCTGAAGGTGGTGCCAAATTGATGATAGCTGTGGCTGTCGTCACTTCCAAGGCCCAACAGTAGTGGCTGATTTTTTTTGAAGTATGCAATATTGATGGCATCCCACATTTCTTCAGTTCCGGGACGTGTGGAATCTCCTTCGTTGTGAACGAGGGGATGGCCGTTGTAAACCTCAAAGAATCGTTCGCCATGTAAGTCAATCATGTCCTGAATGGTGATGGCGTAATAAAAATTCGGATGATTTATGTGCGGAAACATAGGAACACCCGTTTCTTTTCGTTGCTTTAAAACAGCGTCAACATTTCGCTGCATCGTTTCTGTAACACTGCCTCCCCCTTGAGGAGAAATAAATGTCTGCAAGTTTATTCCGCCGAGATGAATAGGTTTACCCTCAAAACGATCCGTAATTTCCTCCGCCGGAATAATGAGAAAATCTTTGCCTTCCATTTTTTTCTTGTACTCAGGGTACGTTTTCAGCTTTACTAATGTTCTGCCTGAATCAGTTTTGAATGTTACCCAATCATTGCCGAATTTTTCGAGATAGCTCTTAAACGCTTTTTCATATGAGCCGCTTTTGATCACCTTTACCCATTTCTCTTCCCGTGATAACGTGTTATGATCGGAAAGTGCTACGAAATCGTAGTCGTGGGTGCGATACCAATCAAGCACCATTTCAGGATATTCATCGCCGTCGCTCCAATAGGTATGCGTATGGAGATTCCCCTTATACCATTGTTTTGTTTCAGTTTGTACTGGCTCATTGTCGGGATTACTCCATTCAGATAAGAAACTGAGCAGTATGATTAGGACTGAATAATGTATCATGATACTAAAATACGAATATGTTCGACTCATGTGGTCCGATTTAATTAGAACCTGCGTTGTTTCTAATTAAGGGATCGCGCAAATATTTCCACACTGTAGAGCGACCGAGGGCTTTTTGTTTAACTATGAGGATAGAATGGCCACTATTCGGGAATGACGATTAAACAAAAGCCGGCTTTTCCATTGGAATGTTATTTGACTTAAAAAGAGAAAAAAATCATTATGGAAAATAAAGCATCAAAAATTAAAAATCTCACGCAAAAAGAAGCGATTGATAAATTTAAGGAATTTGTCAAGCACGAATCCACTTGTTTGTTCACGACGCGTTTGACGGAAGTGCCGCTTACAACGCGACCCATGAGCGTCCAGAAGGTTTGCGATCAAGGTAATTTTTGGTTTCTCAGTCCAAATGATAGTGATAAAAATCAAGAAATTGCCAGTGATCCAAGAGTTCAATTATTTATCTCCAATTCGTCCAATTATGAATTCTTGTCGGTATACGGTAAAGCGACCATATCGCGTGATCAAGAGAAGATCGATGAGTTCTGGAACGATATTATGAAGGCATGGTTCCCCGAAGGAAAGGATGATCCAAACATCAGGGTGATTAAAGTTACGCCTGAGGAAGGATTTTATTGGGATACCAAAGACGGTAAACTGGTTTCAATGATTAAGATTGCGGCCTCTGCCGTAAGTGGCAAAACGCTTCAGGAAGGTGTGGAAGGCACTATATCAGTACGTTAAAAATAAAGCACTTTGCCAATGGACGTTAATCCATTGGCAAAGTCTATTTACAAATTACGTAGCCCGTTGGCGTCAACAGCCGCCGTCTTTAAACTTTATTTCCACGAGGATGCTTTTAAGTTTTACTCCGCATACCTCTTGTTTGCCCACATTCAGACATTTAACCAGTTCTAAAGCATTATCAATATCTGGTTTATCCTGGTCGTTGGCCTTTTCAGGAATCACATATATATCTGTCGGTGGAAACTTCTCAAAACAACTTCCCTCAGGCAACGGTACCTGTACCTGTATTGTAATACCTCCCAGCGGTTGGCCTTTGTGATACTGACCGATATTTATAGCGCGCGTCGGTCGCAGGCACCCTTCAGCCTGCAAAGCAATGGCCTCGATTTTATCGCTTTGAATATTACCTGAAAGTGTTCCTTTGAACCGTCCAGTATCCAAATTTAACGTTCCGTCAAACTTTCCGTCCACGTGACGTCCATCGGCAGTTCCTACTGACATCTGGGCTTTGAAAGCATAGCCAGTCAATGACGCGTTGAATAGGTTGCCACTAAAGGATGTTGATATCTTTCCGGTGAATTGTCCGGTTATCGATCCGTTAAAGGGTGCTTCGAGCCTAACTCCAGCGTTGTGTGGCATCTTGATTTCAGCATGAATCCGAATCGATTCACCTGGTTTCAAAATCGTGTTAGTTACGTGTTCCAAGAGTTGAACGTTCCATCCTTTCGGAAGAGAGTCCGTCAGTTTGAGCTCCAGCGGAATAGCGCGTTGCAGTGGGTTGTTGACAAAGAAGCCCATATGAAAAGACCCCGGTACGTATGGCACGTAAGCAATGTTAGATTGAACCTCATTATTATAAGTGTTCGAATCGCTGATCGAAAATGTTCTTGCCCGGATACAATAGTGGTCAACAGTTTCACCCGTTTCAATAGGTGGAATCCACCATTTCACCATGGCAGTTGCAGGGGGTGAGTTCTGCGCACTATCTGCAAAGTTCGAAGCACCCGCCGCAAGATTGCCTACACTTAGCACTTGTATGTTACCATCCTTGTCGGTCATGGGTAACCATGTTGCCCCTCCAGTGGTGCATTTTGCATATTCGAACTGCACCTGGACATTATTGGCCTGGGCGGTGCCTACATTACGGAGGCGGCAGTAGACCTTGTTTTCAAATTGTGTGGGAGACCCGCTGCTGTAAACATTCACTTTCGCATTCCATTCCGAGGTTCCACCGTTGTTGATGAAGAGATCCACAGACGACCAGTCAGGACTCGAAATTCCGATGTATGGACGTGACATCCACCAGTCTATGCCCCAGGTGAGGAACGTCACATCTGCGCCATACGGTGTGCCTACTGGCTGAAGTCCAACGGCATACCAGGCAAGCATTGTCGTCTTATGTTCAATGGAGTTTGTTCCATATAAATCTATCGCTGCGCTAATGGTAGCATTTCTAAAAGTACGAAAGATGTTTTCGTCATTGGCAGGCATACCAGTCATGGCTCCGATGTTTGACAGATACAGGGAGAGTCCGCGATACCAGATGCGCGCAGCCTTGTATACATCCTTGCCGGCTACCGTTTCACGTCCCAATCCCTTCACAGGAATCAGCGCTGGTGTGCGGCTGGTTCGTTGATGTACGCCACCCTGCGCCATAAGGTAGGCACAATGCGCTAATATGTCGCCGCGATAGTATCGTGCAGATGAACCGCTTACGGTATTACGGTCATCCCAATGATCGAATTTGTTCGGATCGAGCGCTGCACTATCTCTCGGATATGCAAGGTTCCTGAAAATCTGGCCGGTAGGGGAACAGTCGTTGCCCATCCACCAATTGCCGGAGAACAATCCGCCAAATACGTCCGATGTTCCTTCATGAATGGCTGCATACCAGTCCGAATATGTTAGTCCTGGATTTCCTGCTCCGTCCTTGAAAGAAAAGTCTGTCACGGCGTGCTGATACTCATGTGCGACGATAGCGCTGGATCCTGCGAGGTAATCGAATACAAAACCCGCGAAGGTTGCTCCGGTCGGATCACCATCGAAAAATGCGAGATGACTTACCCACTTTCCGCTTACCAATTGTTTGTCAAAGAAAGCATTGACAGAACGGGAAGTCCCGGCAGAATCGTCGTAGGTATGGGCAACGACATTGATATTTTGATTGGGAACCAACGGTGCGGAGAAGTCATTGTCATCCCAACCAACGCGGCCGCCGATCGCATTATACCAGTCATACAATTCGGAAACGTTGAAGTGCTCATCGACTTCGGGCTGCTGCGAAGCAGTTCGTTCGGCATCTGTAGTATTTGCCGCCACCCGATTCCAGTTGTGATTGCCATCATTATCGGTGGAGACAGGCACGGACCCGGAAGAAATTTTTTGGGGTATGTTCGGATACACTACCGTGCTGTCGGCATTGGCATCGAACGTAATGATTTCTCTGGCTTTGGTTTTATTCTTCAATAGGTATGTCGAAGTAGCATCTACCCGCACAACGTCGAGACCCCTGTTTTGAAAGGGCCC
>DASQTN010000736.1:0-4968 GCA_035641895.1 Chryseolinea sp.
ATGTTCTTTGTACCCAAAAAATCATCAATGGAACCGATACATCATATTACGCGAAGGACGGCTATGCGGGAGAGACAATCAACCTTTATGTGGTAAATCAGACCCCGGGTTATTATCATACTACTGCCTATCTCAATATAAAGCGAGGAAGCGATTGGGGCCCGCCGGCAGTTGGTGGTTTAGGTGGCGTTAAGAATCCAATCAAACTTAAATTTTTAAACGTACCAAGTTTTTCGTACCTAACTTATGGAACGAACTACTTTTCATGGACAGCAAGCAATATCAGTGATACTACTGGAAAAACCAGTTTGAATTATATTGAGTCAGGGAAGGCCTACGCGCAAGTCGTCCACAACGGAGAGGGCAAGCATGGTTTCTTTGATATCGATGAAACAAACCATTCCGCGACACTTGATCTTTCATCCTTACAGCCATCTATTAAGAAAAATATTGCCGCGCCAATTTCGGGTGTCTGGGGTGTCAGCTTCGCTCTTTGGGGTTTCGAAACAGTGGGTGGCTATGAATCGAACTATTTGTTTATGGAGCGAAGCGTCGCTGCTAGTGCGTTGGAGGTTTTCTATCCATCAAAGTCATTTTCAAAATATGCCAGTTCCTTTTCTTACAACACCGATACACGCCAGTACGTCGAAAGCCGGATCGGATCGCTTAACCTCGACTATCAGACAATCGACTTCGACGCAGAGATCGTGAATCCAAGTCCAGCTGACTTTAGCGCAACTTTTACCGGCAAGTTTGATTACTTCTATGCGTATTACGCGAGCTCGGATGCGAAAACGTTTATACATGTTTACGGTTCTGAGAACACAAACAATTTTTCGATACCCGATTTCTCTGGCCTTGTTCCTATGCCAAAACTAAATTTGTCAGATTTCAAACTTATATATTTTCAGCTCAACGATCTGGACGGTTTCGAGGAACCTACCAATTACTTTAAATACTATTCTACAAAACCGTTGGTCACGAGCGCCCGGCAGCGAGTAGTCAATTTTAGGAAATAAGGTAGCGGTGTCGAGCAATCTCGCTGACCACAGCATCATTTCTATTGGTATCTTTTTGCTCCAAATTCAGCCCGGTTCAGAAATTCTGCAGCCTCAAATACCTTGGCTCTCATTAGTGACTTACATTCGCTATCATCTTCTTTAGTGCTTCTTTCAGCACAGATTTAGATTCGTCTTTGCTAAATTGAATATCACTTTCTGATTCCATAATTTAAGAATCGTACAACAATTAAGGATGACGGAGTATCCTGACGAGGGATTAAAGGAATCGTGATGCCAAATGAAACATTATTCATGACTCAACACCTTAAAACATTTTTCGAGCAGGAAGTGGATCGCATAATGAAAGAACACGCGCTGCCGGAACATTACTACACTTACATAAGGCAATCAAAAGCCTTTATGGAAAAATATCACGGTGATAAGATCGAACTTAATCAAATTGCCGCTGCTGCATTCATGTCTCGCTTCCACTACATCCGCATATTTCAACAAGTCTACGGCCGGACACCAAGGCAATATCTTCAGGACGTGCGAATTGAGAAGGCAAAGGAACTATTGAAAAAAGGTCTTTCCGTCACCGCTGTCTGTACTGACGTTGGATACGATAGCCTACCAACATTTTCGAAAATATTCAAGAGAGGAACTGGCTATTCACCTAAAGTCTATCAGCAGATAAATTTTAGCAATCCGGAATAAGTGTTGCCAATCTGAAACCCCGATGTTTGGCAAAATAAACGACATTGATTATGATTAGAATTTATGTAACAAGTGTACCGGTAAAAAACCAGGACAAGGCGTTGAAGTTCTACACAGAAAAATTGGGGTTCGTCAAAAAAACTGACGTGCCTGTAGGTGAACACAAATGGTTGACGGTAGTTCCTCCAACCGAACAAAATGGTGTTCAGGTTCTTCTGGAACCTACTGCATTTGAACCGGCAAAGCAATACCAGAAAGCGTTGAAAGATGCAGGAATTCCCTGGACGTCTTTTATGGTGGATGACCTGAAAGAAGAATGGAAAAGATTAGTAGAACTTGGCGTTCAGTTTAGTATGCAGCCGAAGGAAGTGGGACCAACCATGATTGCCGTCTTCGATGACACATGCGGAAACAATATTCAATTGGTTCAAATGCTGTAGCGTGTATGGCTTGCTGATGCAACATCTCTGAAGAGCATCTTCCAATTTAAGCGTTGGTGCTCTTCTTTAAAGCAACATAGTACACGCTGTCGATGGCCTTTTAAGATATGTTAGGGAGCAACTAAGTGTCACCTTTCAAAATCTTAATTCCGCGTGTTCTTTGTACAACGGCCCAAGAGTTTCGCGAAGCTTTTTAAAAAATGAGTATCGCTTATCATGCACAGCGGTTGCTGCTATATCCGGCTCTATTCTTTTCCCTCCCTTCAGCATTTTCTCTGAAGCCTCGTTCAGGTCTTTAAAAACACCTCCTGCCGTCAAAGCCAGCATGGTACTTCCGACTAATGCCACTTCGTTTGTAGTAGAGATAATTACTGGAACACCTAAAACATCTGCAAAAATTTGCGGCCAGGCTTTAATGTTTACACCGCCACCGCCCATTCTTATTTCCTTAACCTGCAGGTTGTTTTCTTTCAACGCATCGTAAAGATAACGCATCGAATAAGCGACGCCCTCCAGCACGGAGCGGGTAAAGTCGATAGGTGCATGTTCGCGTCGGATACCAAAGAACACTCCCGAAGCATACGGTCCCGTTTTTGAATCCCTCTCTCCTGTCAGATAAGGCAATGCGAATAGAGGTGGTTCATGGGTAATTTTCAGCAGGTCTTCGTTTTGTACCTCCACATTAAAAAGGGTTTTTTGCATCCAATCCAAAGGAAGGGCAGCATTGTTAAGCGCTCCTCCATTTAAAAAAAATCCTTTCTTCAGGGCATAAGCCTGAATACGTTTGTTTTCGTTCTGGTCCAGCGCGGGCTTATCGCCTGGAACACGCAACATGCCAGTAGTGCCCACGTTGATGATGCCCACCTCTTGTTGCAGACCACTAAGGCCTACGGCGAGCGCTGCACCGTCGTAAAGACCCAGCAATACTTTTACATTTTCTTTCAGGCCCCATTCAGCACACAATTTTTTTTTCAGCGGCGACAGGTACGTTGCCCCTTCCTCCACGCGGGGAAACTGGTCAGTTATGAGATTTAGTCTTGAAAACAGCTCATCATCCCATTGGAAATTATCCAAATTGAAAAGCTGCGTAGAGGCTGCCGTACTCATGTCGGTCACCCATTCTCCGGTTAGCCATTCAAATAAAAATGATTTGCTATCGGCGAAATATTTTGCCCTTTTAAAAAGCGACGATTTCTGTCTCGCAAAATAAAATAGTCGCGGCAGGACATACTGAACGATCAGGGGACAACCTGTCTTTCGATATAAGTCTACATCGCCGAACTCAGTCATAAACTCGGAGAAAACTTCTTGCGAACGGATATCTGTTAAAAGGGTGATTTGCGTAATCGGTTTTCTCTGATCATCAAGCATCATTAAACCAAATTGATACGTGGACGAAACTATGTGACTTATCTCATTTCTATCCACATCTTTCAGCAGCTCTTCGCACATAACCGATAACAGGCTTGTCAATTCGTCGGGATTATGTTCCGCCGCTCCGGGCTCACTGCTGTAAGTCTGCAGAGGTGATGATTTTACGGAAAGAATATCACCTTGTTCATTTACCAGGCCCACCTTCAAATTTGTCGTACCCAGATCGATTGCTAGTGTCAGTGCCATTTGTTATCGACGATTTTTCAATACTTCAGGGTTGGCTAATTCTCCTCCAGTGCCGTTATTTTGAAATACAGAAACCATATCGTCTACACAGGTTTGACCCATTCCATGTAATGATTCCCAGGAATAGCCACCAAGGTGCGGGGTGATTATTACATTTTTTAATTTGGCCAGGCGGTGGTTGCCATCAATGGGCTCACCTTCCACAACATCCGTTGCATAGGCACCTAGTGGACCATGCTGAAGCGCGCTATATAAATCATCTTCAACTACCAACTCGCCTCGGCAGGTGTTTACTATCACAGCGCTTTTTTGCATGGCATCAAACTGCGCTGTGCCTAACATCCTTTTGGTTTCATCGGTGAGAGGGCAATGAAAAAGGATCGCGTTGGATCTAGTGATCAATTCTTCCAGCGATACATCTATGGCATTAAATTGCCTAAACCTTTCTTTGTCAATATAAGGATCGGACGCAATGATCTTGGCGTTAAAGCCGTTTGATAAAATTTCTGCGGAACGAGAACCTATATTTCCAAGACCGATGATGCCAATCGTTTTTCCACGAAGTTCCATACCTACCATATGGGAACGACTTGCCCACTCGCTGTTTTTTACTGCCTGCGATCCCTGCGGAAGTAGTCTTGACGCAGCCATCAGCAATCCTACGGCATACTCTGCCACAGCTTCTCTTTCTACAATTCCTTTCACTCTGGAAACTTGAATACCCAGTTCGGTCGCTGCTATCAGATCTACATTGTCGCAACCGATACCGTGCCTGGCTAACACTTTAAGTTTGGTACACTGTTCCAATGTTTTTCGTTTAAACCTCGGGGTGACACTAGCAATAATGCCATCAGAATCTTTAATTTTTTCCGCCAGTGCATCGGCATCTATGTCGGCTGGAACAGTGACATGCTGTATATCAGCAAATTTTTCGAGCGTGCTGATATGTTCTATGAAATGCTTGCCGAAGGTGCTGGAGTTGACAATCGAAATAAGGGGTCTGTTCATTTATCCTGATCTTTAAAAGGTTGATGTCCCGGTTTAATTAAAAAATAGCGCTGCTATCGCTCATAAAAATAATGAAACCTGAAGAAAGACCTCAATTCTATTTTAAAGTACTTACCTGTCCGTTATAACTTCGCTCCGAGAATAAATCGTCAAAAAATTTCTTTTAAGGATGTCTAGAGTTG
>DASQTN010000737.1:0-4956 GCA_035641895.1 Chryseolinea sp.
CCAGCGCGATCGAAAAAACGGCGACGGTTTTGTCAATCGTCGCAAGGACTTTAATACCACTAGCTTTGCTAGTGGACTATCTACTCCGCGGAAGCAGGCTTTAGCCTAATTATCGCTTGAAATCCGAAAACGGTGGCGAGAAGTTTCGGGCTGAAGCCCGTTCTTTATGAATGAAGTTTTCCACCAGCTAAAGCTGGAGGAAACTTAATTTTTTAAGTACCTGGAGTATTTTTTCTATTCTACTTTAATGGATGAAACCGGATTTTTAAACGCTGCTTTGATCGACTGGAAGCTTACCGTAAGGAATGCGATGACCAACGTCAATAAGCCGGACAGGAGGAATGCCCACCACGGGATATTTATCCGGTAGGCGAAATCCTGAAGCCATTGGTCGATGAGATACCACGATACCGGTGCGGCTACCGCAAAGGATATCAGCACCAGCATTATAAAATCCCGAGACAATAGTACCGTGATGTTCGTTACTGTAGCGCCCAAAACTTTTCGGATAGCCACTTCTTTCGTCCGTTGTATCGTCATGAAAGACGACAAGCCAAAAAGTCCCATACAAGCAATCAAAATTGCCAGTGCGGAAGATAAAATGAAAATTTTCCAGGCTCTTTCTTCGGCTTGATATTGTTGGTTGAATTGATCGTCCAAAAAAAAGTATTCAAAGGCGTTTTCCGGAAATATATCGTGGTATACATTCTCGATGCTAGCCATCGTTGCCCTCAGATTTTTACTATTAAGCGATACCGTCAAATAATCCTGGCGCCAGGGGATGTATTGAAAAACCGTTGGTGTTTTGGATTGTTTAAGCGACATCTGGTGGAAATCTTTCACCACTCCAATGATTTTTTTGGATTGATCGGCAAGTATTAAATTTTCACCGATAATTAATTCGGGATCGAAGCCCAACAGGTTAAGTGCCGACTCGTTGATAATAACGGCTGCTCCAAAATCGGTCGTGTGATCCTTCATGAAATTCCTTCCGGCTATTAACTTAATATCGTAGGAAGGAATGAAATCTTCGTCGACGGCGAGAATACTTGTAATTCTTCGGACGTTTTCTGGTTCTGTTTCCAACCTGAATTCATTACCCCAGAATATTTCCTTGCCCGGCACTTCCGAAGATGCTGAAACTGATTTTACATCGGGATATCCTTTTAAAATATTTTTGAAATTATCCATGGTGTTCAAATAGCTTTCATCTTTTATCAGCCTGGGACCGCGAACGATGATCTTATGACGAATATCGAATCCTAAATCCTGACTCCGCATGAACTCAAGTTGCCTGAAAACTGTCATGGTCGCGATCATTAACAAAATCGCGGCGCCAAATTGAAAAACAACCATGGCCTTTCGAAGGAATGCGTTGCCAACATTCCTGATAAATTTCCCTTTAATAGTTGCTAAAGGATTAAAGGATGATAGAACAAAGGCTGGATAGACACCTGAAAGAAATGATCCCAAAATCAGGATAATCGCAGTGATGATCCAGAATCCATTTTGTCCGGTTAACTCAGACATGACTTCTTTTCCTGCCAGGTGATTGAAATGTGGAAGAATGATAACAAACAAAAAGAAGGCTATAACTACTGAAAGAAACGTCAAGACCGAGGACTCAACCAGGAACTGTTTTATCAACTGAGTTTTGTTTGAGCCCATTACTTTTCTCAAACCTACTTCGCGTGCTCGTTCTGTTGCTTTTGCTGTGGAAAGGTTAATGTAATTCAACCAGGCAATCCCGATAATAAAAAATGAGATAAGGAGCAGAAACGATACGATTCGATGGTCGCCATTAAGGGTTATTTCGGCGCCCAGATCGGAATGAAGGTGAATATCAGATAGCGGTTGTAGAATAAACTTTTCCTGACTGTTAATTTTTCGAAGATGTCTTCCCAGGTGCGTATCGATCACTGACGAAAGTTTTTGTTCGAATGCCGTCGGATCGGTGTCTGGCTTCAAAACCAAATAGGTATAAAAATTTGTCCAGTACCATGCACCGTTTTTGAATTGCCCATTACTCAAAAGGTTATGAATAGAAAAAAGGAAGTCGAATTTCAAATGCGTGTTTTCCGGAATATCATCAAATACGCCTTCAACAGTGTATTGACCGCCTGCCCATTGTGTGGTTAGCGAAATGGTTTTACCTAATGGATTGCTGTCGCCAAAATATTTCTTGGCAGCCGATGCAGAGATTACCAACGAATTAGGCGACCGTAGTATTTTATTTTTATGTCCAAGAATCAACGGAAAAGAAAAAATATTGAAGAACGTTGAGTCTGCATAAAACGCTTTTGTCTCATAATGACTAATTACTTCGCCATTGTCACTATAATAGTTGAACATGCCATCCGCGCGATGTAAACGGACAAATTTTGAAACCTCCTGAAAGTTTTCTTTAATGGCAACGGCAGCGCCGTAATAGCTAATAGCACTTCTGCTTTCGAGGATTCCTTTTTTATAAATGTCATGGCGTATTCTGTAAATATTATGGCCGTTCGAATGAAACGTGTCATAACTCCGCTCATAGGCCACGTATTGAAGAAGCAATAACGAGGCAGCAACTCCAATGGAAAGGCCTACAATGTTTATGAAAGAAAAAACCTTATGACGGAACAAATTCCGGCAGGCAATGACAATATAATTTTTAAGCATAATCTTATAGTTACCTCAAACAACTAAAGAATTAGTAATAAAACTAAATATTTAGTCGATGAAAAGCAATATTTTCTTTATAGAAGAAATGCACAGAGCACATGCAATTAAAATCGGCGCGAAAAGAATATTACCTCTTGTTCTTTATTTGTTTCGAATGCCGAAACCTATAACTTGATCTTTCTCAACTATCAATAGTCACGGATGGAAACCTTCGCCGCCTCGCAACGCGCCCAACCTAACATAGCTCAAGGAAAGCTTGTACGATTTTTATCACTTGACGTCTTTAGGGGAATGACGATTGCCGGAATGATCCTGGTGAACACGCCAGGAAGTTGGGAGTACGTGTACGCTCCGCTCAGACATGCTCCGTGGAATGGTTGCACGCCGACTGATCTTGTTTTTCCATTTTTTCTTTTTGCTGTCGGCAATGCATTGAGTTTCTCAATGCCGAAATATCAAGCGTTGGGTACTGACAAGGTTCTACAGAAAATATTTACCCGGACCCTCCTTATTTTTCTTATTGGAATATTTTTGAATTGGTTTCCATTTGTTCGGTGGTCGGAAGGGGAGTTGATTTTCAAACCATGGAGTACCCTTCGTATTTTTGGAGTGCTGCAGCGAATCGCATTAGCGTATTTCGGTGCAGCGTTGATCGTCCATTTTTTCAAAACAAGGCAGGTGTTTTTTGCCGCGCTGTCGTTACTTATCGGCTATTGGCTTATTTTGATTTCTTTTGGTGATCTTACTTTAGAAGGAAACGCGGTACTCAAATTGGACCGGTGGCTGCTAGGCGAAGACCACCTCTACAAAGGTTATTTTAGCGCCCTGCTGAACCAAAATATTGCTTTTGATCCGGAAGGATTGCTTAGCACCATTCCCGCAGTTGCTTCTGTTATTTTTGGATACCTGTCGGGGAAATACATAAAAGAAAAAGGCAACTCTTACGAAATGATATCACACTTGCTGGTCGCGGGCTTACTTTCAATTTTTGTCGGCTTATGCTGGAATATTGTTTTTCCAATTAACAAACCAATCTGGAGCAGCTCCTACGTTTTTTATACGACGGGCTTAGCCTTGTCAATACTTTCCGTCATAATTTTTTTAGTGGATCTGAAGGGCCGTAGAGGATGGACCAACCCGTTCGTCCTTTTCGGTAAAAATCCGCTTTTAATTTATGCACTCTCCGGTATATTGGTGAGGATCTATGGCTTGATCCTTATTGGGGATAACAACGCCTATGGTGCATTGTATCAGTATATTTTTCAACCCTTAGCAGGTAACTTTGTCGGCTCTTTACTCTTTGCAATAGCCCACGTATTATTTTTTCTTGCGGTCGCCTGGTTCCTGGATCGTAAGAGGATCTACTTGAAAGTTTAAAATTTTGCTGACGGATGAGGGTTAATTTTAGCTCAGTCTTTCTTGGCTAAAAAATTTAGATTTCTAAATACCGTTCACCGAATTTCAATAATTCGTGGTAAGGATCGCCAGTTAGATCCAATTGTTTTGCGAAAGCTTCTTCCGTCGAAAGACCTTCTCTTTTCAGCGCAATGATTTTTTGACGAAATGTGTCATCGTTAGCTTGGAGAACATTGTACTCAATAACCATGTGCAGATACCCTTCCTGGTGTTTGGTTGGCCTGTTCTGACCAAAAATTTCAATCTCGAATTCGCCAAGCTGAAACGTCGACAGTATGGTTTCTCGATTTCCGATTTTTTTCTCCGTCAATAGAAATTGATCCCGATGCGCAAAGTTTTCAATCAACGTTTCAATAAATAGATTTTTACTTTTCCAGCAGCAAATAATATCCAAATCGCTTTTTTCCGTCTCGACGTTAAGGGGAATTGTTCCTATTAGAAGAGGACTGAAGTCGTGAAGAATTCCAAATACTGAATGGTTTACCAGCGTCTGATACGCACGTTGCTGTTTTTCATTACCTTCCTTAAGGTAATCGATCGTCTCAAAATTCTTGATCATGCAATTGCATCCGATAAAAACACGTGAATATATTTTCTTACACGAAAAATACCACATTCAGATTTTATTTCGCATTTTAAATCGGCAAAAGCTTTTCCTAACCCTGCCCCATAATTCCATTGAAAAGAAGAAATTTTATTCGTAAGAGCGCCCTGGCCTCCATCGCCGGTACATCTGGTTTTGCCTACCTCTCGTCGTGCACGAATATTCGTGAAGATGAAAAACTTCCGAAGGTCTCACCCTCTGGCGAGTTCGTTCTTAATGAAGTAACCATTGAGGAATTGCAACAAAAGATGCAATCTGGCGAAATGACTTCG